>NZ_VRUV01000224.1:0-7211 GCF_008039455.1 Methylobacterium sp. WL116 | reverse complement strand
GTGCCGGCGGTGGTTACGGCGGCGCCGGAGGCGGCTTCGGTGGCGGCGGCGGCGGTTACGGCGGCGGTGGCCGCGTCGCCTCGGGCCCCTCGACCGAGATGCAGGGCACCGTGAAGTGGTACGACCCGGCCAAGGGCTTCGGCTTCGTGTCGGTGAACGACGGCGGCAAGGACGTGTTCGTCCATCGCTCTGCCCTGTCGCGGGCCGGCCTCGAGTCGCTTGCCGAGGGTCAGACCGTGACGCTCGGTGTGGTCGACGGCCAGAAGGGCCGCGAGGCTCAGAGCATCAACGTCGACGATTGATCGGCGGCGTTTTTGGCGAACGCGGCGGCCTCGCTTCCGCCGCCTTCCCGCTGCGATTGGAACCGGCGGTCCCTCACGGGGCCGCCGTTTTGCGTTCCGGGACGGCAATCGGAGACATCTCATGCGTTGTGCCGTACCGTTCGGAATCCTGCTCGCCCTCGCCACGGCGCAGCAGGCGAGGGCCGAGGATTTCACCGGCGCCTATGCCGGCGTGAACCTCGGCTACGGCTTCGAGCGCGAACGGGAGGCGAAGAAGCCCGGCCCCCTCCCGGAGAAGGACGCGGCGGTTCCGAGCGCGAACGATCTGCCACCGAGCGCGTCGATGGCAGCGAAGTCCCTCCGATCGTCGCGTCCGGCCGCCCGCTGAGACGGGGGACCATCCGCGCTGAGATCGCGGACGGCACCGGGCGCTACTGGCCGGCCATCGCCTTGGTGATGAAATCGCGCCGCACGAAGGTGGCGTAGTCCGGCTGGGCCGCGAGGTTGCCGAGGGCGATCTGCGTATCGAGGGCGATCTTGAGGGCATCGGACGTGATGTCGACGCTTTCCGGATAGACCTTGTCGCCCATCATGCGCTTGACCGCAGCCTCGACCACGGTCGGATCGAGGTTGGGGAACTCCTTCTTCGCCACCGCGACCGCCTTGGCCGGATCGGACTGCATCAGCCGGATCGCCGCCTGCATGCCGTCGACGAAGGCCTGCGCCACCGCCGGATCGACATCCCTGCGCGCGCTCACCGCCGAGAACGCGTAGGGGCCGTACTTCTCGGGGAAGCCGAGGACGACCTTCATCCCCTTGGCGGCGACCTGATCGAGGCCGGGCTCGTACAGCACGGCGACCTTGGCCTGGCCGGCGAGGAACGGGCCCGGCTCGGTGCCGAGCTGCACCTGCGTCAGCGTCACGTCGTCCTTCGACAGGCCGTTCTCCTTCAAGAGCTTGAGGAACAGCGAGGTGCTCGTCGTCGGCATCAACCCGGTGACGATGGTCTGCCCCTTGAGGTCCTTCACGTCGTTGAAGACGAAGTCCGGCGTCGTCGCGATCCACACGGCGGCACCGTTGACGACGTTGGCGATGACGCCGACGGGCGCGCCCTTGGAGGCCGCCACCGCGGTCCATTCCGGGCCGTGGATCGAGAACTGCGCGCTCTTCGAGATCACCGCCGAGAGCGCGACGCTCGGCGCGCCGGCCGTCTCCTTGGTCACGTCGATGCCGGCCTTCTCGAACAGGCCCTCGTCCAGGGCGACGTAGAGCGGCAGGTAGAGCATCGACTGGAAGGCCTGGCTCACGGTCGCCTTCAGCGCCGCCGCCGAGGCGGGCAGGGCCCCCATCAGCCAGGCCGCGGCGACGGTCGCGATGAGGGGACGACGCTGGATCATCGGAAGGCTCTCGTTCTGCTGGCGGGAAGGGCGGGGCGAACGGCCGCGGCGAGCCGCGCTCCGCCGGCTTGGAACTCAGACCTGGACGCTGCAGGCGGTGTCGACCTGCCGCCACGGCAGGATGCGGCGCTCGGCGAAATCGATGACGTGGTAGAGCAGGAAGCCGACGAACATCAGCACGAACAGCCCGACCCAGACGGCGTTGAGGTCGTAGAGCGACGAGGCGTTGTAGATCAGGTGGCCGAGCCCGGCCTGGGACGAGATGAACTCGCCGACGACCGCGCCGACCAGCGCGAAGCCGATGTTGATCCGGAACATCCCGATGATCGCCGGCAGCGTCGACGGCACGATCACCGAGCGGAAGATCCGGTTCTTCGAGGCGCCCATCGAGGCCAGCAGCGCCTGCAGGTCGGGATCGGCGTCCCGGGCGGCCTGGTACGCCGCGATCAGCGCGACCAGCGCCGTCAGCGAGACCGCGAGCGCGACCTTCGAGACGAACCCGGTGCCGAACCACAGGATCACGATCGGGGCGAGCGCGATCTTCGGCACCGAGTTGATCGCGACGATGAACGGCTCGACGATCCGCGCCACCAGCACCGAGTACCAGAGCCCGAGCCCCGCGACCGAGCCGATCGCGGTGCCGATCACGAAGCCCAGGATGGCCTCCACCACCGTGAGCCAGGTGTCGTGGGCGAGGCTGCCGTCGAGCACGCTCTTGACGAACACCCGCCAGATGCCCGAGGGCGCGCCGACCAGGAACTCGGTGAGCCAGCCGGCATCGACCGCGACCTCCCAAGCCGCGAAGAACACGGCCACCGCGAGGAGCTGGATCAGTCCGCGCCCGAGCGTGGTGTCGATCGCCCGTGCCAGGGCACCGGGCCGGCGGCGTCGGGCCGGCGGCGTCGGTCGGCTCGCCGCCTCCGGCGGTGCCTGTTCGTGGGATAGGATCTGGATCGCCATCAGGCCGCCCTCGCGCTGGTCTGGATGTCGAGCTCGCCGCAGAGCGTATTGAAATACTCGGAGAAGCGCGGATCGCTGCGGGCGCCGATCGGCGACCGATCGCTGAGCGCGATGTCGTGCACCGCCTTCACCCGGGTCGGGCGATTGCCCAGCACCA
The DNA here is from genome assembly GCF_008039455.1 of Methylobacterium sp. WL116. NCBI lineage: Bacteria > Pseudomonadati > Pseudomonadota > Alphaproteobacteria > Hyphomicrobiales > Methylobacteriaceae > Methylobacterium > Methylobacterium sp. WL116. The sequence continues at coordinate 4,416 of NZ_VRUV01000224.1, read as the reverse complement.
CAACGCGCTTCGAGAGCGCCACCGCCTCGTCGATGTCGTGGGTCACGAGCACGACGGTCTTGTGGAAGGTCTCGACCGCGTCGAGCAGCACGCCTTCGAGGTAGAGCCGGGTCTGGTAGTCGAGCGCCGAGAACGGCTCGTCGAGGAGCAGGATGTCCGGATCCATGATCAGCGTCCGGATCAGCGCCGCGCGCTGCCGCATGCCGCCTGACAGGGTCTTGGGGGAGGCGTTCTCGAAGCCGGACAGGCCGAAGCGGGCGAGGTAGTCCCGTGCCGTCTCGGTGGCGGCCCTGGCGTCGACGCCCTTCATCTCCAGGCCGAGCATCACGTTCTGCAGGACCGTGAGCCAGGGGAACAGCAGGTCCTTCTGCATCATGTAGCCGACGCGGCCGGACAGGCCGGGCACGATCTCGCCGCGAAAGCGCATCGTCCCCGCGTCGGGCTCGAGCAGGCCGGCGATCACGTTGAAGACCGTGGTCTTGCCGCAGCCGGACGGCCCGATGATGCTGACGAAGTCGCGCTCGTAGATGTCGAAGCTCAGCCCGTCGAGCACCGGGACGGCACCACCCTTCGCCGGGAACGCCTTGCGGATGCCCCGCAGGGCGAGCTGCACGTCCCGGCCGTTCGCAACCGCATCCATCACCGGCTCCACGCTGACGGCGGGATCCAGCAAGGCCCGGGCCAAACTGCATGCAGAATGCAGGCGCGAGGCCGAATCGGCGAGACACGCGTGATCGCTGGCGCCGGACCAAACGAAGAAGGGCAGAACGCGCGACCGCGTCCTGCCCTGACATCATCGAAGTTCGGAATCTTTTGGTGGGCGCACTAGGGTTCGAACCTAGGACCCGCTGATTAAGAGTCAGCTGCTCTACCAACTGAGCTATGCGCCCGATCGCATTGAGCGATCCGCCGCGGTCCACCAAGTCCCGCTGCGATGCGGGCTGATACCAACCGGGCCGGGGGCTGTCCACCCCGTGTTCGCGGTTTTTGCCCGCGAGCGGGAATTTTCCCCCGGGCCGGTCGGTTTTCGGCCTACTCCGCCGCCGCGTGCTGCGCGTGGAGGCGTACGGCCGAGGCCGAGAGCTTGTTCAGCGCCGAGAGGTAGGCCTTGGCCGAGGCGACGAGGGTGTCGGGGTCGGCGCCGCGTGCGGTGATCGAGCGCTCGCCGGCCTTCAGCCGCACCGAGACCTCCGCCTGGGCATCCGTGCCGGCGGTAACCGCGTGGACCTGGTAGAGCTCGAGCTGCGCCTCGTGCGGCACCAGCGCCTGGATCGCGTTGAACACCGCGTCGACCGGCCCGTTGCCGTCGGCCTCCTCGGTGAGCGTCTTGCCGTCGACGGCGACCTTCATGGTCGCGCGCTGCGGCCCGCGCGTGCCGGCGATGACCGAGAGCGAGACCAGGCGGATGCGGTCGTGCGCGGTGGCGAGATTCTCGTCGACCAGCGCCTCGATGTCCTCGTCGTAGACGTTCTTCTTGCGGTCGGCCAAGGCCTTGAACCGCTCGAAAACGTCCTGCAGCTGGTTGTCGGACAGCCTCAATCCGAGCTCGTCGAGCTTCGAGCGGAAGGCGGCGCGGCCGGAATGCTTGCCCATCACCAGGTTGGTCTTGGTGAGGCCGACCGAGGCCGGGGTCATGATCTCGTAGGTCTCGGCGTGCTTGAGCATGCCGTCCTGGTGGATGCCGCTCTCGTGCGCGAAGGCGTTGCGGCCGACGATTGCCTTGTTGAATTGTACCGGGAAGTTCGTGGCGTGGCTGACGAGCTTCGAGGCCCGGGTCAGCATCGTCGATTCGATGCCGGTCTCGTAGGGCAGCACGTCGGAGCGGGTGCGGATTGCCATCACCACCTCCTCAAGCGCCGCGTTGCCCGCGCGCTCGCCGATGCCGTTGATCGTGCACTCGACCTGCCGCGCGCCGCCCTCGATGCCGGCCAACGTGTTGGCGATCGCGAGGCCGAGATCGTTGTGGCAATGGACCGAGAAGATCGCCTTGTCGGCGTTCGGCACACGCTCGCGCACCGCCTCGAACATCGCGCGGTACTCGCCCGGCGTCGCGTAGCCGACGGTGTCGGGCAGGTTGATCGTCGTCGCGCCGGCCTTGATCGCCGCCTCGACGCAGCGGCACAGGTAGTCGATCGGCGTGCGGGTCGCGTCCATCGCCGACCACTCGACGTCGGCGACGAGGTCGCGGGCCTGCGCCACCGTCTTGAGGATGATCTCGACGACCTCGTCCTCGGTCTTGCGCATCTGGTGCGCGAGATGAATCGGCGAGGTCGAGACGAAGGTGTGGATGCGCCCCTGGCGGGCGTGCCGCACCGCTTCGCCGGCCCGGGCGATGTCGGCGGGGATGGCGCGGGCGAGCCCGGCGATGGTGGCGCGCTTGGCGCGGCGGGCGATCTCCGAGACGGCCTCGAAGTCGCCGTTCGAGGCGATCGGGAAGCCGGCCTCGATGACGTCGACGCCCATCGCGTCGAGCAGCTCGGCGACGGCGAGCTTCTCGTCAAGGGTCATGGTCGCGCCCGGGCATTGCTCGCCGTCGCGCAACGTCGTGTCGAAGATCACGACGCGGTCTTTTTTCGTCTCGGAAACGCTGGTCATCGGTTGTCCACCCTGTCGCGGCGCGCCCCCGCCGAGCGGATCGGGCGGCCTTCGAAGCCTGTGAGGTCGGCCATGCGATCCCCTGAAGGCCCAGGCGAACGCCCGGACGGCCCTCAGGGGCGGGTAAGCAGAAGCGAGCGGAGGGCGCGCGTCAGCGACGCCGCGGTCGCGGCCTCGACGATGACGGGTGCTGAGCCGGCGCTGGCCAAGGCTCGTCTCTCCTCGGCGCCGATCTCGGGACCGCACGGAGATGTGCGGGGCCGGCGACGCAGGCAGCATGGATATCCCTGGTTGGGCCCGAAGACAAGCGCGACCGTTGACCGGCCGAGCGGCGAAACCGGCCGCCGCAACGAAGAAGGCACCCGCGGAGCGATCCGCGGGTGCCTGTAGAGGGAAGAGCCGGGGCGGGCGAGGATCAGACGGCGATGCGCTCCTCGGCGTCCATCGGCTCGCGCAGCACGTAGCCGCGGCCCCAGACGGTCTCGATGTAGTTCTTGCCCTGGCTGGCGTTGGCGAGCTTCTTCCGCAGCTTGCAGATGAACACGTCGATAATCTTCAGCTCGGGCTCGTCCATGCCGCCGTAGAGATGGTTGAGGAACATCTCCTTGGTCAGCGTCGTGCCCTTCCGCAGCGAGAGGAGCTCCAGCATCTGGTACTCCTTGCCGGTGAGGTGGACGCGGGAGCCGGCGACCTCGACGGTCTTCTGGTCGAGGTTCACGATCAGGTCGGCGGTGGTGATCACCGACTGGGCGTGGCCCTTCGAGCGGCGGACGATCGCGTGGATGCGGGCCACGAGCTCGTCCTTGTGGAACGGCTTGGTGAGGTAGTCGTCGGCGCCGAAGCCGAGGCCCTTCACCTTGTCCTCAATGCCGGCCATGCCCGACAGGATCAGGATCGGCGTCTTGACCTTGGCGACGCGAAGGTTGCGAAGCACTTCGTAGCCCGACATGTCGGGCAGGTTCAGATCGAGCAGGATGATGTCGTAATCGTAGAGCTTGCCGAGATCGATTCCTTCCTCACCGAGATCGGTGGTGTAGGTGTTGAAGTTCTCGGACTTGAGCATCAACTCGATGCTCTGCGCCGTGGCGCCGTCGTCCTCGATCAGAAGTACCCGCATCGTCGATCCCCAGCCCGGCCGGCCGTATCAGCGTTCGGACACGTCGCCGCCATTCGTCCGCCACCGGCCTGTGGACGGACGCCCCATCGTCATTGACGTGAAACGCTATTCGTTAATCGTTAACAAAACCTGATTCTGTGTGGCAAGCGATCGTTTGACCCCGCCGCGACCTTTTTGCGTCCGGTGTTTGCGGTCTGTTCTCACCGCACAAACCGTCCGCGGCCGACGCCGCGCCCCCCGCCCCAGCCAAGTCCTTCACCCGTAACGGGCCGCACCCGTTTGTGACCGTTCCGCCACATCCAGCACGCATGTCCTGAGCGGATCGAGGGACCCGGACCAGCACTGCGATCGGCCCCGCTACAAGCCCGATGACCGCAGTGTTAAGGAGGGAGGTAAACGAACCGTTAGGGCTTCAGGAATGACGCAGGACCAGGGTGGGACCGCGGCACGGACGCTCTCGGGAATCCGCGCCGGGCTGGAGCGCGTCGAGCCGCTGGAGACCTACGGACGGGTCGTCGCGATTCGCGGCCTGCTCGTCGAGGTCGCAGGCCCCGTCGCCGCGATGCGGCTCGGCGGGCGGCTCGACGTCGAGGGCGCCGGCAGCGCCGGGCTCATCCCGTGCGAGATCATCGGCTTTCAGGGCGACCGGGCGCTCGCCATGCCGTTCGGCTCGCTCGAGGGCGTCCGCCGCGGCTGCCCCGCCT
>NZ_VRUV01000223.1:0-7229 GCF_008039455.1 Methylobacterium sp. WL116 | reverse complement strand
GCGCTCGGTCGGCCGGGTGATGCTGCGCGTCGCCGCCGACGGCGCCGGCACGGCGACGCGGATCGCGGACCTCGCCGAATCCGGCCCCTCGCGCCTGCGCTTCCCGCGCGCGCATGGGGGCGCCGCGGAGGCGATCCTGGTCAACACCGCCGGCGGGATCGCCTGCGGCGACGACTTCGCGGTCTCGCTCGCGCTCGAGGCCGGGGCCGGCCTCGTCCTCACCACGACCGCGGCGGAGAAGATCTACCGCTCGGACGGGCCGGTGAGCCAAATCGCGAACCGCGTCGCCCTCGGCCCGGGGGCCCGGCTGGCCTGGCTGCCGCAGGAGACGATCGTGTTCGACCGCGCCCGCCTGCGGCGGCGCTTCGAGGCCGATCTCGCCCCCGATGCCGGGCTCCTGGTGTTCGAGGCCGTGGCCTTCGGCCGGGCCGCCCGCGGCGAGCGGGTGGAGGCGGGGCTGTTCGAGGACGTCTGGCGCATCCGGCGGGGCTGCCGCCTCGTCTACGCCGACAGCCTGCGCCTCGACGGGCCGATCGCTGCCCGCCTCGCGCGGCCCGCGATCGGCGGCGGCGCCAGGGCCTACGCGACGGTGCTCGACCTCTCCCCCGGGGCGGAGGCGCGCCTGGACGAGGCCCGGGGCCTGCTGGCGGAATGCGGCGCGAACGCCGGCTCGGGGGTCGAGGCCGGCGCGAGCGCCTGGAACGGCCACCTCGCGATCCGCCTCCTCGCCACCGATCTCGGGCCGCTGCGCGCCGTCGCCGCCCGCCTGCTCGTCCGCTACCGGGGCGTGGCGCTCCCGCGGGTGTGGCAGGCCTGAGGGCTCGGCGGCTTTCGACGGCCGGCGGTCCTTCGAAAGCGCGAATGCCCGACGATCCTGCGGAGATACGGCCTCGCGCCCGTTGCTCAGCGCCCGCCTCGTCTGCTAGAGACCCCTCACCCCGCGCCGGCCGCCCGGCACGGGATCTTGCGGGCGCCCCGTTTCGACGGCCGCGCCGGAGCGACGAGGCCTCGTGGCGGAGTGGTTACGCAGAGGACTGCAAATCCTTGCACCCCGGTTCGATTCCGGGCGAGGCCTCCACTACATGCCGCTGGGCATTGATTTCATTCAGAAATCTCGTCTGATTTTCCAACCCTTTCGATGCGGGTTGGAACCGCACGCGCGCTGAGCTTCGTGTTTGCGGCCTGCGAAAGTCGGCGTTGGTTCGCCTGTTTCGTGTACCGCTCAACCTCCGCCAGGGACCGGTGACCCGTCACCGAGGCGATCTCATGGGCCGTACAACCGGCTTCAGCGAGCCGACGAGCTGCAGCCTTCCGGAGGCCGTGGGTGACGCAAACCTCTGGAAGGCCGGCCGCGGCGATTGCATCGGCCATCTTGTTGCCGAGCCCCTTGGCCGTGAACGGTTTGTCGTAGGCGGTCGTCAGGATCGCGAGGTGGGCGATCGGCCAGTGCGACAGCGCGACCAACAGGTCAGCGTGAAGGGTAAGTCAGAGCTTGGTCCCGGTCTTCTCCTGGGTGACCGAGATTTCCTGCCCGGCCGCGTTCACGTCGCGCCACGACATCCGGGCGACGTCCGACACCCGCTGGCCGGTGTAGAGCAGGAGCGCAAAGGCTGTCCGCTGCTGGGATGCGAGCGGCCACCGCGCCTCGAAGCCGGCGATCTCTTCATCCGTCCAGGTATGGTGCTCACCCTCCTTCAGCTTCTTGATGTGCAAGGTCGGGTCGTCGCGGCGCCAGCCCAGGTCGATCGCGAACTTGATCAGGATGCGGAGCTTCTTCAGCGCGTCGTTCGCGGCCGAAGGGCGGTCGACGCGCTTGGCGGTGATCCGCTTCACGTGTTCTCGGCGGAGATCCGCAACACTGCGATGTCCCAGGGTCTCCAGGCGGATCAAGCGCTCCATCGCCAAACGATAGGCCCGCTTCGTCGGGGCCTTGAGCGCCTGGAAATCGACGCTCTCGAAGTAGCTGGCGAGCAGCCGGTCGAAGGTCCCCGGCTCGCCTCGCTCCTTGCGTGCGGCCGGAACAGCTTTGTCGGCCTCGGCGATGCGATAGGCCTCCATGAAGGCCTCCGACCCCGGCGGACCGGGCAGTGGGGACCGCTTTCCGCCGGGGCGTCGGAAGTAGTACCGCACCGTGCCGTGACGATCTTTGAAGTGATCGATATAGGGCAGTTGGATCCGGCTCATTGCCAATCCGCAAAGGTATCGCCATCCGCCTCAGCGTTAGCACTCTGTCGCTCGGGAAGCGCCTCGAAGAAAGCCTCAAGCTTCACCCGATCCCAGAGCACACGGGCGTTGATCTGCTTTGGCTGCGGCATCCGACCGTCTCGCACCATCTCATCGAAGAGGCTCGGCGAAACGCCGACATGGCGCGCGGACTCGATGCGGGACAAGCCGCGCGGCGCGAAGGCCGGCTGGTATCCGTTCTCAGGCAGTCGAGGTAGCTGCAGCGCCTTAGGCACTTCCTTAGCCTCTATATGATGTGACCAAAGCGGTGCAGGACCGCACTTACGTGGATCCTGAGTCCGGCAGCTTCGATCCGTAGGTGAACTCGTAAACGGATAGGCGTGATGATCGACGTTGCGCGTGTGCACGGAAGTGGCTAAATGCACACCGATAGTGTGGTTTCGCTCAACAAATGTCAACTTTGCTGCGCACGAAAAGTGCGACCTATTCACGTCTATGATTACTCCAGCGCAATGTCGCGCGGCGCGAGCCTTGCTCGATTGGAGTCGGGAGCAGCTAGCTACTGCTGCGCGGATTGGCCTGCGTACCCTCGTAGATTTTGAGCGCGGCGCCCGCGATCCTCATCACGCGACGCTCGATGCGATAGAGCGTGCTCTGAGAAAGGCTGGTGTGACCACCGACCTCACAGAGGGAAACGGTCTGGGCGTTCGGCTGATCGGAACATATGCTGATACTCGGTTCAATGGCGGGTAGGACAATGTGTTGGTTGTGGCGTCGATTGCTCGGTACGCCAACAAGCTGCCCGACATAGAGGACACACGACGACAGGCTGGTGCGGGCTAGTTCCCTATGCGGTGCCTGTGATGCTTCGTGCCGGGTCGTCGTGTGAGAGTCGGCGCAGTGTGGAACAGGAACCGCCAGCGCCGGCTTATGGCCTGCTTTAAGGCTCATCTCATGCGCGCGCTGCTTCTCCTCGCTGCCCTGGCCCTTCCAGGCTTTGCGCGGGCCGAGGAGGCACCACTTGCCGTTCCGATCGTCATCCCAGGAGAGATCGGTAAAGACGCTTGTTCAACACAGGGGCGGCTGATGGGTCGGGCCGACCAGGGCGATCAAACCATCGCTGTCCGAAACGGCCCCGGCGACAACGAGCCCTTCAAGGAGATCGACCGCCTCCGCGAGGCCGAACCCGTCTTGGTTTGCGAGCGTCTTGGAGGATGGTCCGGTATCGTCTACGGCTCCGATCTGCCTAGCTGTCGCACCACGGCCGTGCTCCCGGTAACCCGGGAATACGTCGGTCCCTGTCAGCGCGGATGGGTGTCGTCGCGCTTCATCAGCACTGATGCCCCTTAAAAATCGAGAGGAACGCTGGCGATCACCCCGCCGTTACCGAGCGCTTTGACCCCGCTCTTGGGTTCACGCGATGGAGGATGGAATGAGCATTTTCGGTTCGATCATGTCGAAGATTTTCGGTGGTAGCGCGAGTGCGCAAGCTGCAGCTCCCCATGCGTCCGAAACTCCGAACGTTTCCGCGGCCTCGATGGGCGCGAGTGGCGCCGGCTCGTCTTCCAGCGGCGCCTCTGCACCTTCGATGGCAGGCGCGCCTTCACCTGTTGCCACGGGCTCGTCCAACACCACGCAATCGAACGTCGATGTCGGCCAGGTGCTGAGCGACATGGCGGCCAAAAAGGGCGAGAACCTCAACTACAAGCAATCGATCGTGGACCTGATGAAGCTGCTCGACCTCGACAGCAGCCTGACCGCTCGCAAGCAGCTTGCCGACGAGTTGCACTACACTGGTGACAAGGATGACTCCGCCACGATGAACGTATGGCTACACAAGCAGGTGGTCCAGAAACTCGCGGAGAACGGCGGCAAGGTGCCGGCCGATTTCCAGCACGCCTGATAGTCGGCCGTTGGCTTAGGCGTTCGGAACTGCCGCTGATCTGCCCTGTGCACGAGGTCACGCTGACGTTGGTGGGGAGTATGCACCCAACGGGCCGATCGGGAAGTGGGAGGCGGCCCTGCAAAGGGGGGAAAGCAGGGCCGCCGCAGCCGATCGGGAGGACCTGCTGACTGCCGATGCAGCATGGATCAGAATGCACCAGATAGGTTGCCGAAGCATGAGCGACGATACGACCGCGCTCATCCTGGCGCTTGCGTCCGAGAACGCCGAGCTGCGCGCCGCGATGACTGAAGCTCAGGAACTTCTCGTTGAGACCGCTGTGGATGCCGGCGAGCTACACGCCCGCGTCGGGAAGTTAAAGGCTGAGGTAGAAGCGTTGCGAGCAGAGCGGGTCGTGTCCCTGGGCGTGGTGTAGGTTGGTGAGGACCACCACGATCACCGGCTTGGGCCGGGACGATCAGGCTGCCAGAGTGGGCAGGCTGACGAGGGGATCATCGCCGATCGGGGCGATGCTTTCCAGGGTCATGTAGCGCGACCGCTGGACGGCCCATTCGTCGTTTTGTTCGAGCAGGATCGCGCCGACGAGACGTGTGATGGCAGCCTCGTTGGGGAAGATGCCGACCACCTCGGTCCGGCGCTTGATCTCGCCGTTCAGGCGCTCCAACGGATTGGTCGAGTGCAGCTTGACCCGGTGGGCGGCCGGGAAGCCCATGTAGGCCAGCACGTCGGGCTCGGCCGTGTCCATCAGGGCGGCGAGCTTGGGCACCTTGGGGCGGAGTTGGTCGGCCACCCGCCGCCATTGCTGACGGGCCGCCTCGGCATCATCCTGGGCGAAGGCGGTGGCGATGAAGGCCGAGACGACGCGCCGCCCGCTGCGGCCGGCATGGGCGAGCACATTCCTCATGAAGTGCACCCGACAACGCTGCCAGGTGGCGTTCATCACCTTGGCCACCGAGGCCTTGATGCCCTCGTGAGCGTCCGAGATGACGAGCTTGACCCCGCGCAGGCCGCGCCGGGCGAGCTTGCGCAGGAAGTCCGTCCAGAACGTCTCGGCTTCCGACGGGCCGACATCCATGCCGAGGACTTCGCGGCGGCCGTCGGTGTTCACGCCGACCGCCACGATGACGGCGACCGAGACGATGCGTCCGTCCTGGCGCACCTTCACGTAGGTCGCGTCGATCCAGAGGTACGGCCACTCGCCCTCGATGGGGCGGTCGAGGAATGCGCCGACCCGATCGTCGATCTCCTGGCATAGGCGCGAGACCTGGCTCTTCGACACGCCCGTGCCGCCCATGGCCTGGACCAGATCATCCACCGAGCGGGTCGAGATGCCCTGGATGTAGGCCTCCTGGATCACCGCCGTCAGCGCTTTCTCCGCCATCCGGCGCGGCTCCAGGAAGCCGGGGAAGTACGAGCTTTTGCGCAGCTTCGGGATGCGCAGTTCGACTGTGCCGGCGCGCGTCTGCCAGTCCCGGTCACGGTAGCCGTTGCGCTGGACCAGCCGCTCGGCGCTCTTCGCGCCGTGGGCCGCGCCGGTCAGGCCGCCCACCTCCAGCTCCATCAGTCGCTCGGCTGCAAAACCGATCATCTCGCGCAGCAGATCGGCGTCGGCACTCTTCTCCATCAGCCCGCGCAGGGCCATGATCTCGTCGGTCATCGGGGGTCTCTCGGGTTCGGGGTTGGTCGTCGCAACCCGACCCTACCCGGCAACCGCCGATGACCACCCCTCAGCTACACCACCGCCTGGGACACGACCGCAGAGCGAGAGGCAACGGTCCGCAGCAGCGATATGGGCCACTCGGCCGAGCTGAGATAGGCACGCCGCTGCCCCACGAAGAAAGGCCACCCCCTAAGGGGCGGCCCGGAGTCTAAGGAGGAAACGTCCAAGAAAGACAGCCTACCTGCAACCCCATCGCCTTCTCGCATCGCAAACCTAGTTCGTTGCATCGCAGCGAGCAGCTTATAAAGGGTTGCATCTTGGATTTGGTAGGTAGCGACATCGTGTGGGCAAACTGGCCCTGGACCGATGCCGAGAGGTAACGCATTTCTTGATCAGCTGCTGACACCTTACCCCCGTACTCCCCCGTTACTCCTGTTCAGCAGCTGATTGGATGGCCGACGGCTCCAAGACCGTAGTCAGAGCCTTCGAGCCAACTCGTGCGCCGTTTGGATCGCTCCGGTCCAACGGCACGTAGTCGCCGCGACCGTCCTTCAAGCGCTGTCTCTCGGCGTACCAACGCTGCTTCAGCCAGCCGTCAAAATCGTCGAGCAGACTGCCGACATGGCTCTCAAACAGATCGGAGCATACCTCACGCGGAAACCCGGCTTTGACCAGGATGTTGACGAAAGGCCGCTTGAACGAGGCCTTGTCCGCAGCCGTCCCTGCCTCCTCGTAGTACATCATTAGGGCGTAGTAGGCGGCCCGCGCCATGTCGTCCCGACGCGGGGCGTTCTTGGCTTTGCGCTTCGCATTGGATCCGGCCTGCGAAGTAGCATGGCGCTCGTTGCGATCGATTTCGTACTTCGAGAGCGGCTCGGTCTTGACGACAGGGGTACCGGTGGTGGTCGCGAGGGGCATCGAAATGGCTCCGGTATATGGAGCGCTGATGATCGAGGCAGAATACGAAAGTCGAAATGGCCTTGCTGGTCAGCGGTCGAAAATAATTTGTGTCAGAGGCTGATCGGGTCGGGTTGCGCCTTGCCCTGTCAGCCTATGTGCGCACGAGGTCAGGCCGATGCCGGCCTCAGAAAGCTCGAAGGCGCCCTTGCTAAGGGGGCAAGGCAGGCCGCGCTGAGCGCCAGCGTTAGCCGAACGCTGTTTTAGCGTAGGGCATTCGGAGACCTCTTCGTAGGATCTATCCATCATGATCTTAGCATGCCCACGAGAGTCGATCCTACCAGGACGGCACATGGCTGTCTCATGGTCAGGATCCTTGGTGACTGGGCGGAGTTCACAGCCGAGATGAACCGAACTGCTTAGCTGTTCGTTCATACGAACGGCGCTTTCCACACGCCCGTCCTTTCGAGATCCTATGCGCGCACTTCTTTCTGGCGCTGCTCTGTTCGTCCTCGCGGCGGTCGGCGCTTCGGCACAGCCTGTCGGAAATCAGGTTCGCCGTACGACGGACGTCCGCTCCGCTCC
>NZ_VRUV01000222.1:0-7246 GCF_008039455.1 Methylobacterium sp. WL116 | reverse complement strand
CCGCCGCCTCGCGCTCCGCTTCCGGCAGGCCCGCGATCAGCGCCGCCGCCCGCCCCTCGACCGCGATCACCACGTCGTAGATCTCGCGCATGTCGGCCGGCGCCAGCGCGCAGATGACGATGCCCTTGCGCGACAGGATCCGGACGAGGCCGTCCTCCTGCAGGCGGATGGCGGCCTCGTGGACCGGCGTCCGGCTCATGCCGAGGCGCAGCGCGATCTCCTGCTCGGAGGCCTGGTACCCGGGCGGAAACCGCGATTCGCGGATCTCCTCCTTCATCGCCGCATAGGCGTCGTCGACGAGGGAGGGACGCCGGTCGCCCTCCTCGGCCTTCTCCGCACGCACCCGAACCATCACGACCTCCCACCGCGGCGCAGGCCTATCAGCTTCCATGGAGGCTGCAATGCAGGCTTGACGCGGCCGCCTGCAATATCTTACCACATGCCATCTTGCATGGAAGTTGGCACTGAAGACCGACTCGATCGCCGGAGCCCATCCGAGGAGGACACGATGGACCGCTCGGTCGAGCAGGCGACCATGCGCCGGGTCGCGTGGCGCCTGGTGCCGTTTATCTGCCTGCTGTACTTCGTCGCCTTCATCGACCGGGTGAACATCGGCTTCGCCGCCCTGACAATGAACAAGGACCTCGGCTTCACCTCGGCGGTGTTCGGCTTCGGCGCCGGGGTGTTCTTCTTCGGGTACTTCCTGTTCGAGGTGCCCTCGAACTACATCCTCGACAAGGTCGGCGCGCGCCTGTGGATCGCCCGGGTGATGATCACCTGGGGGATGCTGTCGGGCGCCTTCGCCTTCATCCAAGGCGAGACCAGCTTCTACGTGCTGCGCTTCCTGCTCGGCGCGGCGGAAGCCGGGTTCTTTCCCGGCATCATCCTCTACCTGACCTACTGGTTCCCGGCCCGCTACCGCGCGGCGGTGGTCTCGCTGTTCATGGCGGCGGCGCCGATCTCGGTGCTGCTCGGCTCGCCGCTCTCCAGCGCGCTCTTGGAGATGGAGGGCCTCCTCGGCCTGCACGGCTGGCAGTGGATGTTCATCGTCGAGGCGGTGCCGGCCGTGATCCTCGGGGTCGTCGTGCTGTTCTACCTCACCGACCGGCCCGAGAAGGCGACGTGGCTCGCCGACGACCAGCGCGCCTGGCTCGTCGCGGAGATGGACGCCGAGCGCGCCGGCAAGCGGGTGCACGCCAAGCACGGCCTCATGGCCGGGATCACCGACATCCGCGTGCTGGCGCTCGCGCTGATCTATCTCGGCACCTCCGCCGGCCTCTACACGCTCGGCATCTGGGCGCCGCAGATCATCAGGAGCTTCGGCCTGTCGACGCTGGCGGTCGGCTTCCTCAATGCCGTGCCGCCGACGATCGCGGTGGTCGCGATGATTCTGTGGGCGCGCCATTCCGACCGGACCGGCGAGCGCACCTGGCACGTGGTCGTCGCCTGCCTCGTCGCGGCGGCCGGCCTGATGCTGGCCGGCGGCGCCGCCTCGACGCTGGCGGTCGTCGCGGCCCTGAGCCTCGTCAACGTCGGCATCAGCGCGGCCAAGCCCCCGCTCTGGGCGATGCCGACGATGTTCCTGTCCGGCTCGGCCGCGGCGGTGGGCATCGCCACGATCAACGCGATCGGCAACCTCGGCGGCTTCGTCGGCCCCTGGGCGATCGGCTGGATCAAGGACCGCACCGGCAGCTTCACCGGCGGCCTGGTCTTCGTGGCGGCGCTCCTCGTCCTCTCGGCCGTCCTCACGCTCGTCGTCGCCCGTTCCGGGCGGCGGGCCGAGCCGGCCGGCGCCACCGCGCGCTAGAACCCCGCTCGATCCGCGCACCGCATCCCACGGAGACCCGTCATGACCACCTACAGAATCGCCGCCATTCCCGCCGACGGCATCGGCATCGAAGTCATCGCCGCCGGCATCGAGGTGCTCGACGCGCTCGCCGAGAAGGCCGGCAGCTTCGATTTCCGGTTCGACCACTTCGACTGGGGCTCGGACTACTACAAGCGCCACGGCGTGATGATGCCCGCCGACGGGCGCGACCAGATCCGCCACCACGACGCGATCTTCTTCGGCGCCGTCGGCGCGCCCGACGTGCCCGACCACATCACGCTCTGGGGCCTCAGGCTCGCAATCTGCCAGCCCTTCGACCAGTACGCCAACGTCCGCCCGACCCGGATCCTGCCCGGCATCACCTCGCCGCTGCGCCACGTGTCGGGGCCGGAGCTCGACTGGGTGATCGTGCGCGAGAACTCGGAAGGCGAGTATGCGGGCGTCGGCGGGCGCGTGCACCAGGGCCATCCGAACGAGGTCGCCACCGACGTCTCGATGATGACCCGCTCCGGGGTCGACCGGATCATCCGCTACGCCTTCAAGCTCGCGCAGTCGCGCCCGCGCAAGCTCCTGACCGTGGTGACGAAGTCGAACGCCCAGCGCCACGCCATGGTGATGTGGGACGAGATCGCGGCGGAGGTCGCCCGGGACTTTCCCGACGTGACCTGGGATAAGATGCTGGTCGACGCCATGACCATGCGCATGACGATGAAGCCGCAGACCCTCGACACCATCGTCGCGACCAACCTCCACGCCGACATCCTCTCGGACCTCGCCGCGGCGCTCGCCGGCTCGCTCGGCATCGCGCCGACCGCCAACATCAACCCGGAGCGCACCTACCCGTCGATGTTCGAGCCGATCCACGGCTCGGCCTTCGACATCACGGGCAAGGGCATCGCCAACCCGATCGCCACCTTCTGGACCGCGTGCCAGATGCTGGAGCATCTCGGCGAGGCGCCGGCGGCCGACCGGCTGATGCGCGCGGTCGAGCGCGTCACCGCCGACCCGAGCCTGCACACGCCGGACCTCGGCGGCACCGCCACCACGCGCCAGGTCACCGACGCGGTCATCGCCGCGATCCGCGGCGACAACGCGTAGGTCGTTCGGGGGGCCGGGAAGCACCGCCCCGCCCCTCTCCCGTCCGGGAGAGGGGACCCGCGCCTCGACCACGCCGTGTCGCGTAACGAGCCGAGGACCATCGCATCACGTCCGCGCGACGGGCCTTCACCGGAACCATCGCCCGGGTAAGGTGGTTGCCTGCAACGCCCGACGGCTGCGTCCGGGCGAAGGAGCGTTCGATGGCCCGGATGGATCTCGCCTACACCGCCTTCGAGGGCATGCGGTTCCTGATGGCGCCGGCGCGCATGGCCGCCGACATGGCGCGGTTCGGCCTGCAGAACCCGGCCAACCCGCTCGCCTACTCGCCCTACGCCCGCTCGATGGCCGCCGGCTGCGAGATGTTCGAGCGGGCCACCCGCCGCTACGGCAAGCCGGCCTTCGGGCTGTCCGAGACCGTCGTCGACGGCGTCGCCGTGCCGGTGACCGAGCGGATCGTGTGGGAGCGGCCGTTCTGCCGGGTGATCGCGTTCGAGCGCGCCTTCGCGACCCCGCCGGCCAGCCCGCAGCCGAAGCTCCTCGTGGTCGCGCCGATGTCGGGCCACTACGCGACGCTGCTGCGCGGCACCGTCGAGGCGATGCTGCCGAACCACGACGTCTTCGTCACCGACTGGTCGGATGCGCGCATGGTGCCGCTGCTCGCCGGCCGGTTCGATCTCGACAGCTACATCGACTATTGCAAGGCGATCTTCGCCGCGCTCGGGCCGGACCTGCACGTGATGGCCGTGTGCCAGCCGGCGGTGCCGGTGCTGGCGGCGATCGCGGTGATGGAGGCCGCGGGCGATCCCGGCGTGCCGGTCTCGATGACCCTGATGGGCGGGCCGATCGACACCCGCCGCTCGCCCACCGCCGTGAACTGCATGGCGCAGGAGCGCGGGCAGGCCTGGTTCGAGACCAACACGATCTCCTACGTGCCGCCGATCCATCCGGGCGCGTGGCGGGCGGTCTATCCGGGCTTCCTGCAGCTCTCGGGATTCATGGCGATGAACCTCGACCGGCACGTGACGGCCCATTCCGACATGTTCGACCATCTCGTGAAGGGCGACGGCGATTCGGCGGAGAAGCACCGCGAGTTCTACGACGAGTACCTGGCGGTGATGGATCTGACGGCCGAGTTCTACCTCCAGACCGTCGAGACGGTGTTCGTGAACCACGACCTGCCCAAGGGCACGATGCGCCACCGCAGCGTGCCGGTCGACCTGACGGCGATCCGCCGCTGCGCGATCCTCGCGGTCGAGGGCGAGAACGACGACATCTCCGGCGTCGGCCAGACGCTCGCAGCCCTCGACCTGACGCCGAACCTGCCCCAGGAGCGCAAGGCCTACCACCTGCAGCCGGGCGTCGGGCATTACGGCGTGTTCAACGGCTCGCGCTACCGCACGATCATCGCCCCGCGGATCGCCGCCTTCGTGCGCGCGATGCAGGGGCTTCCGGCCGACGCCGCGGCGCCGATTCAGCTCGCGAGCTGAGCGGCGCTTCCGACGGGGCGAAAACGCGCCGGAATCTGGCGTCGCCGCCCTGGAGGGGCGGCGGCCACGCAGCTAGACTGGCGCCATGCCCTTCGCGCTGCTGCGACGCCCCGATCCCGACCATCTCGATATCGTGCACGACGGCGAGACCTACCGCGTCGCGGTGCGTCGGCGCCCGACCGCGCGGCGCCTGACGCTGCGGGTCTCGGCCGCCACCGGCGAAGTGGTGATCACCCTGCCGGCCCGCAGCGCGATCAGCACCGCCCAGCGCTTCGCCGTGAGCCACGGCGGCTGGATCGCCGCGCGCCTCGCCCGCGTGCCCGAGCGGGTGCCGTTCGCGGAGGGCGCGATGGTGCCCCTGCGCGGCGTGCCGCACCGGATCGTGCGGCGGGGCTCGCGCAGCGGCATCACCCGGATCGAGGCCGACGCGGCCGAGCCGGTGCTGTCGGTCTCCTGCGGGCCCGAGCACGTCGCCCGCCGGGTGCAGGCCTTCCTCGACGGGGAGGTGCGCCGCGACCTTGCGCGTGCGGTGGCGCACTACACGGCCAAGCTCGGTCAGGGTCCGGTGCGGATCACGGTGCGCGACACGCGCAGCCGCTGGGGCTCGTGCACCGCCGGCGGCGCCTTGAACTTCTCCTGGCGCCTGATCCTCGCGCCGCCCGTCGTGCTCGACTACCTCGTCGCCCACGAGATGGCGCACCTGCGCGAGATGAACCATTCGGCCCGGTTCTGGACGCTGCTCGGCCAGCTCTGCCCCGAGGTCGACGCGGCCGAGGCCTGGCTCAAGCGCAACGGCACGGCGCTGCATCGCTACGGGTGAGGGTGCGGATCGCGGACCGAGGACGCGCCATTCCACCGGTCCCTCCCCGTCATCCCGGGGCCGCGCAGCGGAGCCCGGGATCCAGAGCCGCGACGGCGCATACGGGAACACGACCTGCGGTTCTGGATCCCGGGCTCGCCTTCGGCGCTCCGGGATGACGGGACGGGGCGTGAAACCGCGTGCGCGAACGGTGCGGCTTCGCGAATCTCACCCCTTCGCGCGCAGCACCCGCTCGCGCGAGACCCGTTCCGCCGGCCAGGCCGGGCGGGGGTCGACCTCGCCGGGATCGAGGGTGCGCGGGGCGACGCTGTCGCAGAGCTCGCGCTGGCGCACGACGATCGGGTTGCCGAATTCGTCGCGGCGACGGATCAGCCCGCCCTCGCGGCAGAAGCCGGCGATGGCGGCGTTGCCGTTGCGGCGGCCGTAGGGGTTCACCTCCACCGGCGGATGCTCGACCGTGAGCAGGCCGCTGCGGTTGAGCGAGCGCTCGACGTAGGTCGTCTCGCCGATCGGAAGCGGCTCGGCCGTCGCCGCGACGCCGGTGGCGCCGAGCAGCAGGACCGTCAGGGCGAGGACACGCATGGCGCCGGCTCTCGTGTGATGATGCATCGCTGCGATATCTAGGTCGCGGCGCGCCCCGGCGATAGCGCATTGTGGCAACATTCGGTCCGCACGGTGTCCGGCCGCCGCGTTTCGGGCCCGGGCGGGACGAGGCGGCGCTGAGGCCCGCGCGTTTGCCGCGCGCGCCGGCGCGGCTCGCTTGACAGCGCCGGGCCCCGCATGGTCGGAACACCCGGGTTTTCGGCAAGGCCTCCCGCCCGCAACGGGCTCGGGGGCGCGCTCGTGAAGGGATCGTCGGTGCGGCTGCACAGGAGTTTCGACCGTGTCAGGCGCCTGTCGTCGGCGCTGGCAACCGTGGCCCTCGCCGGCGGCCTGCTGGGCGGCCTCGGCGGCGCGGCGCAGGCGCAGGGCATGGTGCGCAAGACCTTCGAGGACTGGCAGCTGCGCTGCGAGACCCCGGCCGGCGCCAAGGCCGAGCAATGCGCCATGGTGCAGTATCTCGCCGCCGAGGACCGCCCGAACCTCACCCTGGTGGTCATCGTCCTGAAGACCGCCGACAACCGCGGCTACCTGCTGCGCGTGGTCGCGCCGCTCGGCGTGCTGCTGCCGTCGGGCCTCGGTCTGAAGATCGACCAGACCGACGTCGGCCGCGCCGGCTTCGTGCGCTGCCTCACCACCGGCTGCGTCGCCGAGGTGGTGATGGACGAGGGCCTCGTGCGCCAGTTCAAGGCCGGCACGCAGGCGACCTTCATTGTGTTCCAGACGCCGGAAGAGGGCGTCGGCATCCCGCTGTCGATGAAGGGCTTCGCGGCCGGGTTCGACAGCCTGAAGTGAGCATCGGGAGGCGCGGCATGATCGGGGCTTTGGGGATCGGGCGAACGGCCCTCTGCGGGCTCGCCCTCGCGCTCGGCGCGGCGCCCGCGGGTGCCGAGGAGGGCAACATCTTCTCCAACCTGCTCAAGTACGGCGGCACCACCGTGCCGCCGTCGCAGCCCAAGGAGCTCGAGGCGCCCAACTGCCCGACCGTCGACGTGCCGGACGGCGGCGCCGCGCTCACCAACCCGGCCGGCGCCACCGGCGCCGGCATCCGCAGCCAGGTCTCCCTCGGGCGCATCGCCCGCGAGTGCACCCGGCGCGCGGACGGGTCGATCACGGTCAAGGTCGGCATCGAGGCCCGCGTCCTGCTCGGCCCCTCCGGCGCGCCCGGCCGGTTCGACGTGCCCTTCACCATCGCGATCAAGCACGACGACAAGACCGTCAGCACCCGCACCCGCCGCGTCGCGGTCTCGGTCGGGTCGGGCGAGGCCCAGGGCTTCGCCACGGTGGTGGAGGACGACATCCCCGTGCCGGCCGCCGTGAGCGCCGACTACGAGATCGTCGTCGGCCTGGGCGGCGCCCCGAAGGCGGCGGCGGCGAAGCCGAAACCCCGCCGCCTTCGGGGCGCCGCCCAGG
>NZ_VRUV01000221.1:0-7341 GCF_008039455.1 Methylobacterium sp. WL116 | reverse complement strand
CTGGCCGCGCGCGCCGCCGGCCGTCCGGGCTTCCTGCTCGGCGACGCGACGGGCCTGGGCAAGACGCTCTCGATCTGGAGCGCGCTCGCGCGGATGCCCGAGGGCGAGGTGCTGATCGTCTGCCCGAAGGGCGCGATGCCGCAGTGGCGTCGCACGATCGCCGGTTCGGGATTGCCGGAGAAGGCGGTGACCCTCGTGAACTACGAGCGCACCAAGTCCCTGATGGCGCCGCCGCCCGCGAGCACCCGCCGGTCGGCGCGCGCCAGGAACAACGCGCTGGCCAAGAACGGAAGCCTGCGCCGGACCTGGCCCCTCGTCGTGTTCGACGAGAGCCACCGGCTGCGCAATCCCCACAGCCAGCAGAGCCTGGTGTGCCGCCACCTGGCCGACGCGGCGGTGTTCACCGGCTACGTGAGCGCGACGGCCGGGCAGGCGCCCCACGAGCTCTCCTATCTCGGACGCCTCCTCGGCGAGGCGGCCGACGCGCCGACCGCGACCCTCGCCGAGTTCCGGACGCTGATGCAGCGCCTCGGGATCGGCCGGGCCAAGGGCCGTTGGGTGAACTGGTCGTGGACCAGCAATGCGCGCGACTGCGCCGTCATGGCCGACCTGCTCTACACCGGCCCGCGCGCGATCGGGCTGCGGCGGCGCCCGGGCGACATCGCCGGCTGGCCGGAGGTTCAGCGCGCCCTGGCGCCGACGGCCCTGACGGCGGAGGCCCGCCGCCTGTACCAGGCGACGTGGCGCGCGTTCCGCCAGGAATTCGGGTTGCTCGGCGGCAGCCACCGGCGCCCGGCCGGGTGGGCGGCGGATCTGCGCTTCCGGCAGAAGGCGAGCCTGCTGCGCGTGGCGGGAACGTGCGACTTCGCCGAGCTTCTCCTCGGCGCGGGCGAGCAGGTCGCGATCTCCGTGGCGTTCCTCGAGACCGGTGCGGCGCTGCAGGCGGCCCTGGAGCAGCGCGGCTGGCGGGTCGGCACCATCGACGGGCGGCAGGATGCCGAGGCGAACGAGGCGGTGCGCCGGGCCTTCCAGACCGGTCGGCTCGACGTCGTCGTGTTCACGGTGACGGAGTCGATCTCGCTCCATCAGGACGAGCTGCCGGGCGGCGAGCGCACGCGGGCCCTGGTGATCCACGACATGCGCCACAGCGCGATCCAGCTCGCTCAGATCGAGGGACGCTGCCACCGGGACGGGCAGGCGGCGACGATCCACTACGCCTATGCCGAGGGCACGGTCGAGGAGGAGATCACCGCGACCGTGGTCCAGCGCATGGCCGCGATGGGCGCCATGGTGGGCGAGGATACCGGGATGTTCGAGGCGATCGCGCGCCGCCTGGCAGCCGACGGCCCCGGCGCCTGAGGGACCGCCGGGACGCCGCCGACGACGACGCGCCCCACGGTCCGGCGCCGGCTTGATGGTCGCCTGATCTATCGCACATCCGACAAATCAGGCCTCTGTAGGCTCGCTTGACGCCTCGCGACTGTCAAATCGCGGCTACCATTTCGAATGACCTTGCCCGCGATAGTAAGGCATGACACGCAGACTCACGAGCCGCCAGGACCTGCCCGACGACGTGCAGACCGAGCTCGTCTTCCTGCTGTACTCGTCCCTGCCGCAGGTGGCGATCCTCGCGATCACCGTGTCGGCGGCCAGCCTCGCCTTCGCGCTCGCGACCGGCGGCCTCGTCGAGGCGGCGCTGGGCGCGCTCGCATCCGCCGCCACCCTCTGCCGCGTCGCCTCGATCCGGCGGTTCAAGCGCACGCGGACGCAGGACATGACGTTTCGCGTCGCGCGGGCCTGCGGCCGGACCTTCGGCGCGATGATGGTCGGCATTGGGATCTGCCTCGCCCTGCTCGCGCCGCGCGCCGCAGCGATCGATCGCCTGGACTTCTTCATCCTGTTCTTCGGCATCATCCTCAGCTTCTGCGTCGGCGCGGCGACCCGCTCCTCCGTGATCCCGTGGATCCCGGTGACGACCGCCTACATCATGCTGATCGCCTGCATCGTCGCCCTGACCCGGCGGCCGGAATTCGGCTGCTGGTTCGGAGGCTGGTTCCTGATCCTGATGCTGGTGGCCTACGCCGAAGCCTGCCTGCACCTGGAGGGCACCGTCATCGACAAGATCCTGGCACGGCGCGCCGTCGCCTGGACCGCGGCGCATGACGGCCTGACCGGCCTGCCGAACCGCGCCAGCTTCGGCACGCAGCTCGATCGCGCCTGCCGCCGGCCGGGCGGCACGGGCGAGCCCTGCGCGGTGCTCTACCTCGACCTCGATCGCTTCAAGTCCGTGAACGACACGATGGGCCACGCCGCCGGCGATACGCTCTTGGCTCGGGTCGCCGACCGCCTTCGCCAGGCCATCGAAGGGCAGGCGAGCGCCTATCGTCTCGGCGGCGACGAATTCGCCGTGCTGCTGGAGGTCGACGCGACGCCCGAACGGGCGCGCGCCCTGGCGTCTCGGATCGTCGCGGAGGTCGGCCGCCCCTACCGGCTGTCCGGCGGCAGCGCGGAGATCGGGATCTCCGTCGGCATCGCCCATGCGCCGGAGGTCGGGGCCGATCCGCAGGAGGTCCTGAACCGGGCCGACCGCGCGCTGTATGCCGCCAAGGGCGGCGGGCGCGGGCGGTGGATCGCGGCAGATCATCCCGGGGCGCTCGCCGCCTGAGCCGGCGTTCCGTGCCGCCGGCGTGACCGGCCGGCGGAGGACGAGGCCTCAGGCGACGGGAAAGGCCGTCGGCTCGGCGATCTCGACCCGGTTGTTGCGGGACCGGTATTCGCGGGCGGCGGCGTAGGCCGGGCGCCGGGCTCGCATGATCGAGCCGAGCGGCCGGTGCGCGGCCAGGCCGGTCCACGGATTGAAGGCCAGGCGGTCCTCGACGGCGGCGCGCATCGCGTCCGACCACGTGTCCTGCGGCGCGGCGGTGATGCGGGCGACGGGGCGATAAGGGCTCTCGTCCTCGGACCACATCGCCGCGGCGTCCTCGACCGGCATCGCCTCGATGTCCGTCGCCAGCTGCACCCGCAGCTCCCAGACGGCCGGGCAGGTGCGGAAGAAGTCCCGGACGGCCTCGCGGATCCCGTCGGGACGGCCGGCGAGGTCGAGGGGCCGCTCCGACAGGGCGACGAGGTCGGAGGAGACCGGCGAAAGCGCCACCTTGCCGAAATACGCGCCGTGCAGGAGCGCGGCCTGGGAGAAGAAGCTGTCGCCCAGAAGATGGGTCTTCGCCTGGCCGGCCAGGGTGGTCAGCGTGGCGGACTTGCCCCCGACCATCTCGAGCGCGGCCTCCGCGGTGCGCGTCACGGCCGACACCGCCCGCTTGAGGGGCTCGGCACGCCCGGTGGTCGCGGCCAGCGGCCTGAGCTGCCGCAGGAAGCCCTCGGCGGTGCCGATCTGGAACGCGGGCGAGTTGCCGAGCACGTAGTTCTGGGTGGTCTCGCCCTCGCTGCCCGGCAGGCGCGGGCCGGGAACGCCCAGGACCTTGAGGGCGGCCCCCCGCGGGGTGGAGACCCGGTCGTCCAGGATGTCGCCCGGCGTGGTGCTGAACCGCAGGATGGCCTCGTAGCTGGCCGGCGCCGCGAACAGGCCCTGGGCGAGGGCCGGCGGAAGGCCGGGAAGGACCTCGAATCGTGCCTTCAAGTAGCCGTGTGCCTTGGCGTGGACGGCTCGGTGGGCGTAGCCGGTGTCGGCATGCGTCTTCCGCTGGATCGAGAGCATGGCCTCGGTCAGGCCCCGCTGGATCTCGTCCTCGTCCGCCGGGACGGTCTCGAAGGAGGGGTCGAACCGAAGCGGAGGTTGCTGGGTCATGCCCTCAAACGTGGGGCGACTCGCGGAAGTTGCCCGACCGGGCGAGATGCCGCGTCCTCGACTGGGCCGCCTCGGCCTTGGAACGCCGGCCGCCCTCGGTTCGGCCCCGCCCCGATCCGCTCACGGGGCGGGGGAACCCCGGATCTCACCAGCCTGGGCCGAAACGCGACGCGGCCCGGATGCGGGATACCGCGATCGGATTTAAGCGCGCGTAGGATCGGACCATGCCCGGCTGTCCCGTATCGAGACGCCGGGCCGTCTCGGGTCGGGTGGGCGCCCCCCCCCCCCCGACCGGCGCGTCGGCTTTCGGGGCGGATTGTACCGAAAAGACCGTGCGACGCGGCCGAGCGGGCGTGCGAGTTCGAAGCGTCGAGCGGCGGCGCTCGACGATCGCCCACCGGTCGGAACGACAGGCGAGCGGTCATATTTCCGCCGTCGCGCACCGACTCTGAGAGACCGACCAGACCGTTCCAGATAAAATCGGTGACATGAATCGTCCCCCCGCCCGCGAGACGGAGGCCGCGCGTCTCGGCGCCCTCGATCGCTATCGCATGCTCGATACGCCGCGCGAGCAGGATTTCGACGAGATCGCGGAAGCGGCCGCCGAGCTGTGCGAGGTGCCGATCGGGGTCGTCAACCTGATCGGCGACGGGCGCCAGTTCTTCAAAGCCGAGGTCGGGCTCGGCGTCCGCGAGACGCCGCTGGAGAGCTCGTTCTGCCGGCAGGCGATCCTGCAGGAGGACTTCCTCTACGTCCCCGACGCGCGCCACGACCCGCGCTTCGAGGACAACCCGCTCGTCGTCGGGGACCCGGGCCTGCGCTTCTACGCCGGCGCCCTGCTCAAGACCGCCGACGGCCATCCCATCGGCACGGTCTGCGTCCTCGATACCAAGCCGCACCAGCTGACCGAGCGCCAGCGCAAGGGCCTCGCCCGCCTCGCGCGCCAGACCATGGCGCAGATGGAGCTGCGCCGGTCGCTGCGGGCGCAGGAGGAGCAGCGCCTCCTGCACGAGCGCATCGTCGACGGCGCCACGGACTACGCCATCGTCGCGACCGACGCGGCGGGCCGCGTGACCCGCTGGAACACGGGCGCCGAGCGCACCCTCGGCTGGACCCAAGCCGAGATGCTGGGCCGGGCGGTGGACGCGTTCTTCACGCCGGACGATCGCGCGAGCGGGCGGCCGGAGATCGAGATGCGGCTCGCGGAAAAGAACGGCAGCGCGCCCAACGAGCGCTGGCACGTGCGCAAGGACGGCAGCCGGTTCTGGGCCTCGGGCAAGATGATGCCCCTCCGGTCGGACGACGGGCGAACCGTCGGCTTCCTCAAGATCCTGCGCGACCGGACCCGGGAACGCGACGCCGGTGCGGCGCTGGAGGCGAGCGAGCTGCGCTACCGCTCCCTCGTCGAGGTCAGCCCTCAGGTGGTCTGGTTCGGCGACATCGACGGCAACGTCACCTACTGCAACGCCTACTGGTACGCCTATACCGGACTGCCCGCGAACGAGACCGGGGAGACGAGCTGGATGGGCGTGATCCATCCCGACCACCGCGACGCGACCCGTCGCGCCTGGCTCGCCGCCTCCCGCGACGGCCGGGACTACGAGGTGGAGTTCCTGCTGCGGCGGGCCGACGGGATGTACCGCTGGTTCCTGTCCCGCGCACGCCCAATCCGCGATGCGGACGGGACCGTGCGCAGCTGGATCGGCACCTCGCTCGACATCCACGAGCGCAAGGTCGCCGAGGCGCGCTTCCAGACCCTGACCCAGCTCGCGCCGACCGTGATCTGGTTCGGCAATCCCGACGGCAGCCTCAGCTACCTGAACGAGCGCTGGTACGCCTATACCGGGCAGACGGCGGAGCACGCGCTGCCGCTCGGCTGGGCCGAAGCGATCCATCCCGACGACCGGCCGGGGCTGTTGGAGACGTGGGAGGCGGCGCGCACCCGCGAGACCGTCTACGACACGGAGGCGCGGCTGCGTCGGGCCGACGGCGCCTATCGCTGGTTCCTGATCCGGGCCGAGCCGATGCGGGACGGCGCCGGATCGGTCGTGGGCTGGCTCGGCAGCACCAGCGACATCCACGACCGCCGCCAGGTGGAGGAGGACCTGCGCCGCGCGCGCGAGCAGCTGCGCCTCGCCGTCGAGGCGACGGGAACCGGGATCTTCGACTACGACCTCGTCGCCGACGTCCTGAAGTGGGATGCCCGCACGCGCTCCTTCTTCGGCCTCGGCCCCGATGCCGCGGTGAACCTCGACGTGTACCTCGCCCGCCTGCACCCGGACGACCGCGCCGCGGCGGACGCGGCGGTCGGCGCCGCGATCGATCCGGCGGGCGACGGGACCTACGACATCACCTACCGCACCGTGGCGCCGGAGGACGGCATCGAGCGCTGGGTGTCCGCCAAGGGGCAGACCCTGTTCGAGGACGGGCGGCCGCTGCGGCTCATCGGGACGGCGCGCGACATCACCGTCGCCCGGCGGGCCGAGCAGGTCCTGCGCGAGACCGAGGAGCGCTATCGGCTGGCATCGCGCGCCACCAACGACGCGATCTGGGATTGGGACCTCGCCAGCAATCACGTGCTGTGGAACGAGGCGCTCCAGGCCGCCTACGGCCACGCCCCGGACGCCGTCGACCCGACGGGGGATTGGTGGATTGGGCAGATCCATCCCGAGGACCGCGGCCGCGTCGACGCCGCCATCCACGCGATCATCGACGGCACCGGCACGGCCTGGACCGACGAGTATCGCTTCCTGCGCGCGGACGGCTCCTACGCCTACGTCCTCGACCGGGGTTACGTCATCCGCGACGCGACCGGCCGGGCGGTTCGGATGATCGGCGCCATGCTCGACATCTCCGAGCGCCGGAAGGCCGAGGAGCACCAGCGCCTGCTGACCGGCGAGCTGCAGCACCGGGTCAAGAACACCCTCGCCCTGGTGCAGGCCATCGCCAGCCAGACCCTGCGCGGCTCGACCGACGTCAACGAGATGCGGGAGGCGTTCGCCGCCCGGCTGATCTCGCTCGGCCGCGCGCACGACATCCTGACCGCCGCGAGCTGGACGGCCGCCCCGATCGGGGACGTCGTGGACGGGGCTCTGAGCGTGCATCTCGGGGCGATGGCCACGCGCCTGCGCACCAGCGGGCCCAACGTGCTCCTGGCGGCCAAGCCCGCCCTGTCGCTCGCCCTGTCCCTGCACGAGCTCGCCACCAACGCCGCCAAGTACGGCGCGCTCGCGAACGACGCGGGCGTCGTCGACCTGCGCTGGCACGTGGCCCATGCCGGCGACGCCCCGCGGTTCTCCCTAGTCTGGTCCGAGCAGGGCGGCCCGCCGATCCTGGTCCAGCCGGCGCGCCGCGGCTTCGGATCGCGCCTGATCGAGCGCAGCTTCGCCGCCGAGGTCGGCGGAGAGGTCACGCTCACCTACGCGCCGACGGGCCTCGTCTGCCGGCTGGAGGCCCCCCTCGCGTCGATGCAGGAGATCCCCGATGCCGCCGCGGCCTGAGGTGCGGGCGGGTGCGGCCCGCGCGTGCATCGCGCC
>NZ_VRUV01000220.1:0-7350 GCF_008039455.1 Methylobacterium sp. WL116 | reverse complement strand
GCACCGGAGCCGGTCGCGGTCGCGCCGGCCCCCGAGCCCGAGGAGGTCCCCGCCCCCGTGGAGGCCTACGCCGAACCGGTCGTCCAGGCGCCCGCGATCCCCGCCCCGGCGATGCCGATCGTCGGCCGCCCACACCTGATCGCCGCCGGCCGGCACCTCGCCATCGCCTCGGTCGAGAACGCCGACTACGAGCTTCCCGCCCTCGATCTCCTCGCCATGCCGGTGCCCGGCGAGAGCCCCGAGGTCGATGCCGACGTGCTGGAGCAGAACGCCCTCAACCTGCAGCAGACGGTCCAGGATTTCGGCGTGCGCGGCGACATCCTCGCGGTGCGCCCAGGCCCGGTCGTGACCCTCTACGAGCTCGAGCCGGCGCCCGGCACGAAGTCCTCCCGCGTCATCTCGCTCGCCGACGACATCGCCCGCTCGATGTCGGCGGTCTCGGCCCGCGTCGCGGTCGTGCCCGGCCGCAACGCCATCGGCATCGAGCTGCCGAACGCGCGGCGCGAGACCGTGTACCTGCGCGAGCTCCTCTCGGCCCCGGACTTCGTCGAGACCAAGCACAAGCTCGCGCTGTGCTTAGGGAAAAACATCGGCGGCGAGCCGATCATCGCCGATCTCGCCCGCATGCCGCACCTGCTGGTGGCCGGCACCACCGGCTCGGGCAAGTCGGTGGCGATCAACACCATGATCCTCTCGCTCCTCTACCGGATGAAGCCGGAGGAGTGCCGCCTGATCATGGTCGACCCGAAGATGCTGGAGCTGTCGGTCTACGACGGCATCCCGCACCTGCTCTCCCCCGTCGTCATCGACCCGAAGAAGGCGGTCATCGCCCTCAAATGGGCGGTGCGCGAGATGGAGGAGCGCTACAAGAAGATGTCCAAGGTCGGCGTGCGCAACATCGACGGGTTCAATGCCCGGCTCGAGGAGGCGCGCCTGCGCGGCGAGGTGCTGACCCGTACCGTCCAGACCGGCTTCGACCGGCAGACCGGCGAGGCCGTCTACGAGAACGAGGAGATGGACCTCTCCCCGCTGCCCTACATCGTGATCGTGGTCGACGAGATGGCCGACCTGATGATGGTGGCCGGCAAGGACATCGAGGGGGCGATCCAGCGCCTGGCGCAGATGGCGCGCGCGGCGGGCATCCACCTGATCATGGCGACGCAGCGTCCGTCGGTGGACGTGATCACCGGGACGATCAAGGCGAACTTCCCGACCCGGATCAGCTTCCAGGTGACGAGCAAGATCGACTCGCGCACGATCCTGGGCGAGATGGGCGCCGAGCAGCTCCTGGGCCAGGGCGACATGCTGTTCATGGCCGGCGGCGGGCGCACGACCCGGGTGCACGGGCCGTTCTGCTCGGATTCGGAGGTCGAGAGCGTGGTCGCCCACCTCAAGCGCCAGGGCCGCCCGGCCTACCTCGAGGCAGTCACCGCCGACGACGGGTCGGAGGATGCCCCCAAGGGGGCCGCCCAGGGCGCCGGCAGGGGCGGCGACGAGCTGGAGCTCGACGGCGCCGTGTTCGACCAGGGCTCGTTCGGCGAGGCCGGCGGCGACCTCTACGACCAGGCGGTGCAGGTGGTGCTTCGCGACAAGAAGGCGTCGACCAGCTACATCCAGCGTCGCCTGCAGATCGGCTACAACCGCGCCGCCTCGATCATGGAGCGCATGGAGCAGGAAGGCATCGTCGGCGGCGCCAACCATGCCGGCAAGCGCGAGATCCTGGTCGAGGCCGAAGGCTGAGGCATTCGGAAGGCGGGTGCGTCCGGAAGGCTGAGGCGTCCGGCACCCGCCGCCGATCCCGGCTGCGATCGGATCGTCGAGGCGGGCATCCCCGGCCGAGCCGGCACTGTCCACAGCAGAGTGCGACCGATCGCGGCGGAGTCGGCCGGGATCAGGAACCGCACCGTCTGAGGCCGGTTCCCCCGATCCGGACGCCAATCTGCCTCCGGCATCGGCAACCGTGCCGCATATTTCATCGTAGACGCGGGATCTCATGCTTTCCTACGCGGACAACCGCGGGTTTTCGCTCGCTCCGGACCTGTCATCCCTGCACGCGGCGCCGCTCCGGCTGCCACGGGACGATGCCGACCATCCGCTGGCGGCGGCGTTCCGGGACTTCATTCGGGCGCAGCCCTTCCCGTGCGTCGGCGCGAAGTCGGCGCTGTCGCGGGGGCGGATGAAGATCGTGGTCGCCCGCGACATCACCTCCGGCTGGGACGACACGCGCATCTACCCGGCGCTGCTCGCCTTCATCGCGCGCTACCGCGCCCAGCCCGACCTGTTCCAGAGCTTCGCCATCGTGTTCGAAGGGCCGGGCGACCTGTCCGAGCAGGCCTTCGAGGAGAACCTGTGGGCGCGGGCCCAGTCGCTCTCCGACAAGGACGGCTTCCTCGGCCAGGCCTACGACCGGCGCGTCTCGGCCGACCCGGAGGACGCGCACTTCTCCCTCAGCTTCGGCGGCGAGGCGTTCTTCATCGTCGGCCTGCATCCGGGCGCGAGCCGGCCGGCCAGGCGCTTCACGTCGCCGGTCCTGGTCTTCAACCTGCACGATCAGTTCGAGCGGCTGCGCGCCGAGGGGCGCTACGAGAAGCTGCGCGAGAACATCCTGGCGCGCGACGCGGCGTTCGCCGGCTCGATCAACCCGATGCTGTCTCGGCACGGCGAGATCTCCGAAGCGCGCCAGTACAGCGGCCGCGCGGTCGACGCCGACTGGGCCTGCCCGTTCAGCGGGCGCACGAAGGGCGGCTCCGATGTCTGAGCCGCATCCGTCCTGCGGCCGTCACACCATCGCGCCGCGCTCGGGGACGGCCTTCACCCTCGACAAGGGCCAGTTCCTGGTGGTCACCGACCCGCAGGGCGAGCAGGTCGCCGACATGCTGGCCTTCCGCCGCGACGACCTCGACGAGGTGATCTCGTCGGGCCGGACGCTGGACTATGCCAGCCGGATCTACCTGACCACGGGCGACCCGCTCTACTCGAACCGCTCCAACGTGATGCTCCGCATCGTCGCGGACACGGTCGGCCGGCACGACTTCCTGCTGACGCCGTGCTCGGCCGACACCTTCCGCATCATCTACGGCGACGCCGAGCCGCACCGCGGCTGCTTCGGCAACCTCGCGGCCGCCCTCGAGCCCTTCGGGATCGGGCCGGACCGGATCCCGGTGGCGTTCAACGTCTTCATGAACGTGACCGTGGACGGGAATACCGGCGGGCTGAAGGTCGAGCCGCCCCTGAGCCGCGCCGGAGACAGGATCGTGTTCGAGGCGATGCAGGACCTAGTGATCGGGCTCACCGCCTGCTCGGCGCTGCAATCCAACAACTTCGCCTTCAAGCCGATCCAGTACGAAATCGTGCCGTCCTGGCCCCCGGCGTCCTGACGCCGGGCGGGAACCGTGCGCGCCATCGTGCGTCGCCCTCCGGCGGTCAAGCTCGGCCGCCGGAGGGCTTCGCCATGACCATCTCGATCTCGCACCTGCAGCCGGCTATCGCCATCCTGGCCGGGATCCTGATCCTGATCGCGCCGCGGCTGCTGAACTACATCGTCGCGATCTACCTGATCGCCGTCGGGGTGATTGGCCTCGGCCTGTTCCGCGGTCTATCGTGACGCCGTCAGGCCCGCTCGCGACTGACAATGAACGCGGAGCGTCACATGCCGGGTGACCCGGCGCGCGGACGTTCATCTTGCGTTGCAACACGGGATGGTCCAACCCGCACCGATGGGCCCGAGGGGCCGGCAAACCCTTCGACGCCGGCTTCCTTTGACGCAAGATCCTTTTGACGCAAGACCCTTGGACGCGAGTCCTCTTGCACGACGGACGGAATCGATATGACGAGCGGCACCGCGAAGTGGGTCTACACCTTCGGCGACGGCAAGGCCGAGGGCAAATCGCAGATGCGCGACCTGCTCGGCGGCAAGGGCGCGAACCTCGCCGAGATGTCCAATCTCGGCCTGCCGGTGCCCCCCGGCTTCACCATCACCACCGAGGTCTGCACCGCCTACTACGAGAACGGCCAGACCTATCCGGCCGAGCTGAAGGCGCAGGTCGCCACCGCCCTCGAGCAGGTCGGCGCGATCACCGGCAAGACCTTCGGCGATGCGGCGAACCCGCTCCTCGTCTCGGTGCGCTCGGGCGCCCGCGCCTCGATGCCGGGCATGATGGACACGGTGCTCAACCTCGGCCTCAACGACGCGACCGTCGCCGCGCTCGCCGAGAGCTCGGGCGACCCGCGCTTCGCCTACGATTCCTACCGCCGCTTCATCACCATGTACTCGAACGTGGTGCTGGGCGTTGAGCACCACGCCTTCGAGGAGGCGCTGGAGCACTACAAGGAGGGCAAGGGCTTCGATCTCGACACCGAGCTCGGTGCCGACGACTGGAAGCACCTCATCGAGAAGTACAAGGCGATCGTCGTCGAGGAGCACGGCTCGCCGTTCCCGCAGGGCGCCGAGGACCAGCTCTGGGGCGCCATCGGCGCGGTGTTCGATTCGTGGATGATCCCGCGGGCAAAGAAGTACCGCGAGCTGAACGCCATCCCCGAGAGCTGGGGCACCGCCGTCAACGTCCAGGCCATGGTGTTCGGCAACATGGGCGACACCTCGGCCACCGGCGTCGCCTTCACCCGCAACCCGTCCACCGGCGAGCGCGCGCTCTACGGCGAGTTCCTGATCAACGCGCAGGGCGAGGACGTCGTCGCCGGCATCCGCACCCCGCAGGACATCACCGAGAAGGCCCGGCTCGAGGCCAAGTCCGAGAAGCCGTCGATGGAGCGGGCGATGCCCGAATCCTACGCCGAGCTGACGCGGATCTACGGCATCCTCGAGACCCATTACCGCGACATGCAGGACATGGAGTTCACCATCGAGAGCGGGAAGCTCTGGATGCTCCAGACCCGCAACGGCAAGCGCACCGCCAAGGCGGCGCTCCGCATCGCCGTGGATCTGGCCGGCGAGGGCCTGATCACGCAGGAGGAGGCGATCGCCCGGATCGAGCCCGGCGCGCTCGACCAGCTCCTGCACCCGACGATCGACCCGAAGGCCGAGCGCAAGGTGATCGCGCAGGGGCTGCCGGCCTCGCCGGGCGCCGCCACCGGCGAGATCGTGTTCAACTCCGAGGATGCCGAGACCCTGCGCAAGGCCGAGCGCAAGTGCATCCTCGTGCGCATCGAGACCTCGCCCGAGGACATCCACGGGATGCACGCCTCCGAGGGCATCCTGACC
Source organism: Methylobacterium sp. WL116 (assembly GCF_008039455.1). Taxonomy (NCBI): domain Bacteria; kingdom Pseudomonadati; phylum Pseudomonadota; class Alphaproteobacteria; order Hyphomicrobiales; family Methylobacteriaceae; genus Methylobacterium; species Methylobacterium sp. WL116. Next base: position 2,132 of record NZ_VRUV01000220.1, on the reverse strand, counting down.
ACGCGCGGCGGCATGACCTCCCACGCGGCCGTCGTCGCCCGCGGCATGGGCAAGCCCTGCGTGTCGGGCGTCGGCTCGATCCGGATCGACTACAAGGCGCAGACCCTCACGGTCGGCGGCGTGACGCTGAAGGCCGGCGACCGCATCACCATCGACGGCTCGACGGGGCAGGTGCTGCAGGGCGAGGTGACGATGCTGGCGCCCGAGCTGTCGGGCGACTTCGCCACCCTGATGGGCTGGGCCGACGCGTACCGCACCATGAAGGTGCGCGCCAACGCCGACACGCCGACCGACGCCCGCACCGCCCGCGACTTCGGCGCCGAGGGCATCGGCCTGTGCCGCACCGAGCACATGTTCTTCGAAGGCGACCGCATCATCGCGGTGCGCGAGATGATCCTGGCCGACGACGCGGAGGGGCGCCGCGCGGCGCTCGCCAAGATCCTGCCCTACCAGCGCCAGGACTTCGTCGAGCTGTTCACCATCATGTCGGGCCTGCCCGTCACGATCCGCCTGCTCGACCCGCCGCTGCACGAGTTCCTTCCGCATTCCGACGCCGAGGTGAAGGAGGTGATGGACGCCACCGGCATCGCGGAGGACCGGATCCGCCACCGGATGCGCGAGCTCTCCGAGTTCAACCCGATGCTCGGCTTCCGCGGCTGCCGCCTCGCCATCGCGTTCCCGGAGATCGCGGAGATGCAGGCCCGCGCCATCTTCGAGGCGGCCGTCCAGGCGGCGCAGGAGACCGGCGCGCCGGTCACCCCCGAGGTGATGGTGCCGCTGGTGTTCTCCCGCGCCGAGTTCGACATCGTGAAGGCCCGCATCGACGCCACCGCCAAGGCGGTGTCGGAGGAGACCGGCAAGGCGATCGGCTATCAGGTCGGCACCATGATCGAGCTGCCGCGCGCGGCGCTCAAGGCCAACGAGATCGCGGCGACGGCGGAGTTCTTCTCCTTCGGCACCAACGACCTGACGCAGACGGCGCTCGGCATCTCGCGCGACGACGCGGCGACCTTCCTCGGGCCCTACACCCAGAAGGGCATCCTGGCCGCCGACCCGTTCGTGACCATCGACCAGGAGGGCGTCGGCGAGCTGGTGCGGATCGGCGTCGAGCGCGGCCGCTCGGTCCGCCCCGACATCAAGCTCGGCATCTGCGGCGAGCACGGCGGCGACCCGGCCTCGATCGGCTTCTGCCAGGAGGTCGGCCTCGACTACGTGTCGTGCTCGCCCTACCGCGTGCCGATCGCCCGCCTCGCCGCCGCGCAGGCCGCCCTGGGCAAGGTCTCGGCGAAGGAAGGCTAGGCGCCCGCGAGCGCCGATCCGCGGATTTCGGCGCCGGGTCCTTTTGATGGGCGGCCCAGCGTCATCATAACGCGCGGAAACGGAACCGCGTTCTCTCTCCCCTCTGCGGGGGAGGGTGTGCCTCGCGTCAGGGAGGGTCGGGAGAGGGGAGCGAAGTCTCCGGACAACGCGCCCCCTCTCCCGACCCGCTTCGCGGGCCACTCTCCCGCAGAGGGGGGAAGGAAAGGCGCGCGGGGGCCTTGAGCCGATAGGTCGATCCGGTCGCGCGAACGGGTAAGGAAGCCCACCTCGGCGCGCCTGGCGATCCCACGTTAACCACGCACAAAAAACTTGCGAAAATAACGGAACCGGGTCGGCGAACCTCTGCCGTAGGGCCGCGTTGGATGCTAGTGGCGAACCGAATGCGCGTGAGCGATCGACGGTTCGACCGGGCGTCAGTCATCCGCGGGAACGCCGGCCATGAACGACTCGTCCTCGTCACAGCTCTACCTAGGGGAAAACCCCTGTGCCGTGCGGATTCCGAAGGTCTTCGCGCGGGCGTATCTCTGGCTCGTCGGTGCGGGAACGCTCCTCGGCGTGCTGGTCTTCGCCGTGGCGTCCCAGAGCAGCCTCGACGCGGCGCGCATCGCCGGATCGGACGCCGGGTACGCGGCGACCCTCGCCTCGGCGATGACGGTCAGCCAGGGCCGCCGCCTGCCCTGACGGCGGCGCCAACGAACCTTACGACATCCTTCAGCGGCCGCCGGGAACGGCCCGGGTCGCCGAGCCCGTGAAGCGCGCGGCCGTGAGGTCGTCGCCGGGGCTGCGGCGGCCGAAGCGGGTCGTCACCGCGT
>NZ_VRUV01000021.1:0-24922 GCF_008039455.1 Methylobacterium sp. WL116 | reverse complement strand
ACGGCGAGGTCGGGCATACCCAGTTCCTGCCCAAGAACGTGCTGACCTACGGCACCGGCGACCTCAACAACGTCGGCGCGGCCCTCAGCGCGACGCGGCGCAGGCTCGCGCTCGACCGAAACCGTTGCACCTGTGGGCCGGAGGAAGGATCTTCGACCATGCGGGCACCGCCTGTTTCCAAACGGATGCCGTCGATCCGATCCCGCGACTGCCGGACGTATCCGTGCAAGCGGGCCGATCCGCACCCTCCCGGCCCGATCGGCCGAGCGGTGAGATGGCTCAGCCCGCCCGGTTTTTGTGGGGCGGCTTTATGGTTAACCGGCGACGAATCGTGGCCGTTCTCGGCCAGGGTTCGTCGCCGTGGCGGCCTGTCCGATCGCCGAGGTCAGTCCCCGTCGATCTGCCGGCCCATCAGGGCGATGGCGCGCTGGTACACTGAGGCGGCGTTCCAGCCCTGGAGCGCGGCGAAGTTGGGCTCGCCGGGCTGGTATCCGGCGCCGGCCTGCCAGCCGTGACCCTTCAGGAAGTTCGCCGTCGAGCTGAGCGCCGCGCCGACGTTGTTGAGGTCGCCGGTGCCGTAGGTCAGCACGTTCTTGGGCAGGAACTGGGTATGCCCGACCTCGCCGTGGGCCGCGCCGCGCGTGGCGGACGTGATCAGGCCGCGGTCGACCAGGGTGAGGGCCGCATAGAGCTGGTCGGTGAAGTAGGCCGAGCGGCGGCAATCGTAGGCCAGCGTCGCCACCGCGGACAGCGTGTTGACGTTGCCGCGCACCGCGCCGAACCCGGTCTCCATGCCCCAGATCGCCAGCAGCGGGCCGGGGGGAACGCCGTAGCGCTGCTCGATCTGCGCGAACAGCGCCGCGTTCTGGCGCTTGAGCGCCCGCCCGCGCGACACGATGGTGGTGGCGCCGCGCTTGGCCAGGAACTGGTCGAGCGAGAGCTTAAAGCTCTTCTGGCCGCGGTCGGCCGAGATGGTCGGCGTCGAGTAGGAGGTCTCCTGCAGGGCGGCGAGGCTCGCGGCACTCGCCCGGCCGCGGGCTTCCTCGGCGAACTGGGTCTTCCAGGCCTCGAAGCCGCTCGCCGAGTTGCCGCACTGGGCCGCCTCGGCGCCGCCGGCGAAACAGGCGAGCGCCACCGCGGCAACGGCCGCCAGGGAGGCGCGGCGCTTGGGGTCGGTCACGGAGATCTCCATCGACAGTCGGTTGGGTTGGGGGTTGGGTCGGGCTGGGAAACGCGGCACGGTTCGGCCAGAACGGCGCGGTGCCGGTTTCCTGCGGTCTGGCTCGCTATGTAGCGGGCGTTGCAGCCGGACATAACCCCGCGCCCGCCACCGAGGACAAGTTCATGAAGGTTGTTGCAGATCTGTGCATCGTGCCGATGGGCGTCGGCCCCTCGGTCTCGCCCTACGTTCGCGAGATCAAGACGATCCTGGAGACGAGCGGGCTCGACGCCGAGATGCATGCCAACGGCACCAACATCGAGGGCGAGCTCGCCGACATCTGCCGGCTGATCGAGCTGTGCGAGGAGCGGCTGAGCCAGATCGGCGTGCAGCGCGTGTTCTACACGATGGCGTTCTCGTCGCGCCGGGACAAGGCGCAATCGATGGCCGACAAGCTGACCGCGGTCTCGTAGCGCTCGGAAATCCCCACCGCGCGCGGCAACCGGGCCGGCTCAGAGATAGTGGCGGAACACCGTCTGGCCGACCGTCGACTCGTGCTCCGCCGACAGCAGGTCGGCGAGGCAGCGATAGGCCAGCAGCAGGCCGGTCGCGAGGGCGGCCAATGCCAGGAGGAGCGGGTTGGCGAGCGGCGTGACGGCGAAGGCCAGGGCCACGAGGACGACGGGAAGACGCAGGAGCCGGGTCGCGATGGTCATCTGTGCTGCCTCGCCGTCGTCGGGTCATCGAACGCACCCACGGTAGGCGCCGCGGGTTGCACGAATGTTTCCTGCGCCCGACGCAGCCGCTTCGGGGTGCTCCAGCGCACCTCGGCCCTCCGAAGCCGGAAATTTCGTGCCGAATGCGTCGGCGCGGCCCGACGAGCCCTCGTCGGGCCGGCGCATCGGCAGGATGCCATCGCGACGGCTCGGCCAGTCGTCGGAGTCGCTGTTGCTGCCCGCCCCGCCGAGACGTTGTGGATTGCCGGTATGATGCGAGACAAACGCCACGGTCGAGCGACGCTCGAGACCGAGGGCGCCGTGCCCCGGGAGACGGCGAAAAACCGAAAGTCAGCGGTCCGTGGCGGAGGGAGCGGGATTCGAACCCGCGATACCGTTTCCGGTATACACACTTTCCAGGCGTGCGCCTTCAACCACTCGGCCACCCCTCCGTGCCCGGCAAGCGTCGGCGCCGCGCATCGCGCGGGCGGCGAACGGTTCGACCGGGTGGCGTGCTGTACCCGCCGCGTCGCCCGGGTGCAAGCGGCTTGACCGCTGCGCTCTAGGAGCGTGCGCGGCGCGACACGAGCGTGGTGGTGGCGATGGCGAGGCCGGTCCCGAGCATCGCCGCGCCGCCCTTGACGACGAAATCGGCGAGGCGGCCGTGCCGGGTCAGGGTGAGACCCTGCCCGAGCTCCAGGATGGCCGCGAGGGCGACGACGCCGACGAGGACGACGAGCCATCGGCACGGATAGGCGAGGGCGAACAGCATTCCGAGCGTGCCGTAGGCGAGCGCGCGCTCGACGTTCGCGGGCGCCACGGACGGCCGCAGGTCGATCGGCGACAGGGTGACGAAGACGAGCGCGGCCACCACGAGCCAGGCCGTGACGCGGAAGAAGGATTGCATCGGGTCGTGTCGCCCGAGACCGGCCTGCGGGTCAATGCAGGCGATCGACGAGCTTGGCGTGCGGACGCGAAATTAAGTCACCGCCCGTGGGCGATCGGCCTCCATGGCTGCCGAGCCTCACTATTCTCGATGCAGGCGCCCGACGCTCCGGCCGACGCCCACGGTCGCCGGCGAGCCGCCTCGGACGTCGGTGCGGCAGGAGGGGCCGTCTGCCGGACGCGCCGACGGTCGGCGCGCGCTCAGAACCAGGACCGCGTGGCGAAGGAGTAGTCGACCTTCAGGCCGAACAGGAACTGGTCCGGGTTGCCGAACGGGCGCCGCACCAGCGGGCTGTCGCCGGAGGAGCCGAGGATGCGCGAGTAGCCGGCGTAGCCGGTATAGGCCCAGGTCGCGTCCTGGGTGTAGGTGACCGCGCCGAGCACGCCCGCGGAGAAGAAGCTGCCGGGGTCGTAGGCGGCGACGCGACCGTTCACGGCGGCCTCGTCGGCGGTGACGCCGAAGTACTTCCGCGCGTAGGAGGCGTCGCCGATGTTCAGGCGCGGTCCGATCGAGAACTGGAAGCGGTCGACCGGCAGGATGTAGTCCGCCCCGACCGAGCCGACGGTGCCGTGGTGCCCGTACACGCCCTGCCGGACTTCCACCCGCGTGCGGATCGACGGGATCGGGTAGAACTCGATGAACAGGCCCGGCTCGACGGCGAAGCGCGCATCGCGGAAGCCGAACAGGTGCCGGCGGTCGTCGCCGTAGTAGCGGCCCGGCACGAAACGCGCGGTCGGGCCGATGCGGAACACCGCGTTGTCGTAGAGCGAGAAGCTGAACCCGTCGTCGGGCGCGGAGAAGCGGCGCGGCTCGCCGGCGCGGCGCACGTCGATCGCCGGGTAGCCGATCACCGTGTAGTCCTCCGAGCCGGGATAGCGCGGCGTGAACTGGAGGTTGCCGGTCAGGGTCACGATCCAGGTGTCGGGATCGACCTGCGCGAAGGTCGGCACCGCCCGCGGCATGATCGCGCCGAGGTCGGCGGCGAGGGCCGATCCGCCGAGGCCGATCGCGAGGGGGAGGGCGAGATAAGCCGCACGCGGCTTCGAGGAGGGGCGAACCGCATTGCTCATGGCCGATCTTATAGACACGCCGAACCGCGCTCCGCCCGCGTTTCATCCCGTTGGGGCCGCAAAAACCCCGATTGTGTCCGCGCCGCAACGAACGCTTGCAACCGGCCGAACGGGTGATCGCGTCCGGTGCGTCTCAGGATTGCAGGGCTTCGGGTCGAAGGGTCGGGATCATGCCCCGAGCAGCGGCGGCGGCCGGCGCGAGACCCAGCCGGCCGCCGCGTCGTAGGCGGCGCCGAGCTGCAGGCAAGCCAGCTCGCCCTGGTTGGGGCCGACGATCTGGATGCCGGTCGGCAGCCCGCCGGGGCCGAACCCGGCCGGAACGTTCAGGGACGGCAGGCCGCTCATGGTCGCCGGGATCACCACCTGCATCCAGCGGTGATAGGTATCCATCGTGCGGCCGCCGACCTCTTTCGGCCAATCGAGGCCGATCGCGAACGGGAACACCTGCGCGCTCGGCATCACCAGGAAGTCGAAGCGCGCCATGAAGGTCCGCACGGCCTCGTACCAGGCGGTGCGGCCCTCCTGCGCCGACCTGATCTGGTCGGCGGTGAGGGCCAATCCCCGCTCGACCTCCCAGATCGCCTCGGGCTTGAGCAGGGCGCGGTGCGCCGGGTCGTCGTAGAGCGGGCGGAGGCTCGACGCATTCATCCAGGCGCGCAGCAGGACGTAGTCCTGCCACAGCCGCTCCATGTCGAAGGCGGGCCGGGCGTGCTCGACGCGGCAGCCGACCGCCTCGAAGGCCGATAGCGCCTCGACCCCGCATTCCAGCACCCCGGGATCGAAGGGCAGCTGCCCGTCGAGGTCGCCGAGCCACGCGATCCGCGTGCCGGAAAAATCGCGCTTCAGATCCTCGGCGAAGATCGCCGGATCCTGCGGGATCGAGAACGGCACGCGCGTGTCGGCGCCGGCCTGAACCGACAGCATCAGGCCGATATCGGCCGGCGAGCGGCCGATCGCGCCGGAGACGCCGAAGCCCGGCGTGAACACGTCCGGTGCGGCGATCGGGATCCGGCCGTAGCTGGTGCGCAGGCCGAACAGGTTGTTGAAGGCCGGCGGGTTGCGAAGGCTGCCGGCATGGTCGCTGCCGTCGGCCACCGGCTGCATGCGCAACGCCACCGATACCGCGGCGCCGCCGCTCGAGCCGCCCGCGGACCTGCTCTGGTCGTAGGCGTTGGCGGTGGCGCCGTAGACCGGGTTGAAGGTGTGCGAGCCGAGGCCGAATTCCGGGACGTTGGTCTTGCCGGTGAAGACCGCTCCGCCGCGGCGAAGCCGTCCCGCCATGATCGAGTCGGCCGGCGCAATCCGGTCGCGGAAGATCGGCGAGCCTTGCGTGAACGGCAGGCCGCGGACCGCATCGAAGTCCTTCACCGCCAGGGGAAACCCGTGAAGCGGGCCGGCACTCTCGCCGCGGGCGAGGCGGGCGTCGCGTTCCGCGGCTTCCGCGATCAGGCGGTCCGGATCCTGCAGCGCGACGATCGCGTTCACCGCCGGGTTCAACCGCGCGATCCGCGCGAGCGCGGCTTGCATCACCTCGACGCAGGACACCGCCTTCCGGTGGATCGCGGCGGACAGCGCGACCGCGCTCATTTCGAGGATGTCGGACGGCGCGCTGGATGTCATCGGAACTCCATCGGGCAGGCGGTCAGGTCAGCCGCCCTTCCTGATAGGCGTGGCAGGCGACGCCATCGATCAGCGCCGGCACCTCGGCCCGGCAGCGGTCGTCGGCGAAGGGGCAGCGCGGGTTGAAGCTGCAGCCCGGCGGCGGGTCGATCGGGTTGGGGATCTCGCCGGAGACCGGCGTGCGCTGCCGCCCGGTCAGGCCGATGTCGGGCACCGCGTCGAGCAGCATCCGGGTGTAGGGATGCTTCGGATGCGTGAACAGCTCGCGCCCGCCGCCGATCTCGACGACGCGGCCGAGATACATCACGCCGATCCGCGTCGCCATGTGGCGCACCACGGCGAGGTTGTGGCTGATGAACAGGTAGGTCAGCCCGAGCCGGTCCTGCAGGTCGCGCATCAGGTTGAGGATCTGTGCCTGCACCGACACGTCGAGCGCCGAGGTCGGCTCGTCGCCGACCAGGAACTCCGCTTCCGAGGCGAGCGCGCGGGCGATGGCGATGCGCTGGCGCTGCCCGCCGGAGAAGGCGTGCGGGTACTTCACCCGGTCGTCGGGATGCAGGCCGACCAGCGTGAGCAGCTCCCCGACGCGGTCGGCGATCGCCGCCTCGCCCCGGATCAGGTCGAAGGCCCGGATCGGCTCGGCGACGATCTCTCCGACACGCCAGCGCGGGTTCATCGACGCGTAGGGATCCTGGAACACCATCTGGATGCGTCGCCGCAGCCGGCGGCGGGCTGCATTCTGCGCCGGATCGGTCATCGAGACGCCGGTGATGCGGACGTCGCCCGCGCTCGGCGGAAGGAGGCCGACCACCATGCGCGCGACCGTCGACTTGCCGGAGCCGGATTCGCCGACCAGGGCGAAGGTCTCGCCGCGCTCGATCGTGAAGGCGACGCCGTCGACCGCCTTCAGCCACTGCTTCGGCTGCCGCTCGATCATCCGGTTGAGCCACGGCTTCGACACGTCGAACAGCCGTCGCAGGCCCTCGACCTCGACGTACGGCGCGGGCGCGCTCATGCCGCCACCTCGGCGCGATCGTAGAGGTGGCAGGCGACGCGGTGCCCGCCCACCGGGATCGGGTCGGGCCGCTCGACGCGGCAGCGGTCGAACACCTTCGGGCAGCGCGGGTTGAAGGCGCAGCCGGCGGGAATCGCGGTCAGGCGCGGCATCGCACCGGGGATCTGCGCCAGCCGCCCGGTCTCCTGCGTCAGCGTCGGGATCGCGCCCATCAGGCCCTTGGCGTAGGGATGCAGAGGGTCGCCGACCACGGCGCGGACCGGGCCGATCTCGGCGATGCGGCCGGAATACATCACCGCGACCCGGTCGGCCGCCTCGGCGATCACGCCCATGTCGTGGGTGATCAGCATCACGGCGGTGCCGTGATCGCGCCCGAGGCGCTTGAGCAGGGTGATGATCTGCGCCTGCACCGAGACGTCGAGCGCCGTCGTCGGCTCGTCGGCGATGATCAGCTCAGGCTCGGCCGCCAGGGCGAGGGCGATCACCACGCGCTGGCGCATGCCGCCGGAGAACTCGTGCGGATAGCCGTCGATCCGCCGCTCGGGCGCCGGGATGCCGACCTCGGCGAGCAGGTCGATCGCCCGCGTCCGCGCGGTCCTGGCCGAGAGGTCGGTATGCGTCTGCACGGTTTCGATGATCTGCCGTCCGATGCGGTAGAGCGGGTTGAGGCTGGTCAGCGGGTCCTGGAAGATCATGCCGATGCGCCGGCCCCGGATGCGGCGCAGCCGCTCGGGCGGCAGGTCGTCGATGCGTTCGCCGCCGAGCCGGATCTCGCCGCCGCTGATCCGGCCGGGCGGGTCGATCAGGCCGATCACCGCCGCGCCGGTCACCGATTTCCCGGCGCCGGATTCGCCGACGACGCCGAGGATCTCGCCGCGGGCGATGTCGAAGGACACGCCGTCGATCGCCTTCAGGATGCCGCGCCGCGTCGCGAACTCGACGCGCAGGTCGCGGACGGAGAGGACGGGTTCTGTCATTGCAGCTTCGGGTTCAGCGCGTCGCGCAGCCAGTCGCCGAGCAGGTTGATCGCCAGCACCAGCCCGGCGAGCGCCAGGCCGGGGAAGGCGACGATCCACCACTCGCCGGAGAACAGGAAGCGGTTGCCGGTGCGGATCAAAGTGCCCAGCGACGGCATGGTCTCGGGCAGGCCGGTCCCGAGGAACGACAGCGTCGCCTCGGTGATGATCGCCAGCGCGAGGTTGATCGTCGCGATGACGAAGACCGGTCCCAGCACGTTCGGCAGGACATGGCGGACCATGATCACGGGCGACGACAGCCCGATCAGGCGCCCGGCCTGGACGTAGTCCTTGTTCTTCTCGACCATCACCGAGGAACGGACGGTGCGGGCGTACTGCACCCAGAACGACAGCCCGATCGAGACGACGATCAGCCCGATGGTCGCGTTGGTGTCGAGGCCGCCGCCGGCCGCAGCCTTCGCCACGCCGTCGACGACCAGCGCGATCAGGATCGCCGGGAAGGTCAGTTGCACGTCGGCGACGCGCATGATGACCGTGTCGACGAGGCCGCCGAAGTAGCCGGCGATCAGCCCGAGCGCGAGGCCGAGGCCGCCCGAGACGAGCACGCCGAGAAGGCCGACGACGAGCGAGAGGCGCAGGCCGTAGAAGACGGCCGAGAGCACGTCGCGGCCCTGGTCGTCGGTGCCGATCAGGAACGGCGCCTGCCCCTCCGCTGACCAGATCGGCGGCAGGTTCGAGTTGATCAGGTCGAGCTCGGCCGGATCGTAGGGATTCTGCGGCGAGATCCACGGCGCGGCGATGGCGAGCGCGAAGAACAGCACCGTGACGGCGAGCGCCGCCATCGCCAGCTTCGAGCGGCGGAAGCTCGCGAAGACGTCGGAATCGAGGAACCGCGCCCAGCGCGAGGGCGTCGCGGCGAGGGCGCTCATGCGGTGCGCCCCGCCAGCCGCAGGCGCGGGTCGACGATCGTGTAGAGCACGTCGACCGCGAGGTTGATCGCCACGAAGATCGCCGCGACCAGCAGCAGGTAGGCGGCCATGATCGGGATGTCGACGTTCTGCACCGCCTGCACGAAGAGCAGGCCCATGCCCGGCCACTGGAACACCGTCTCGGTGATGATCGAGAAGGCGATCACCGAGCCGAGCTGAAGCCCGGCGATGGTGATGACCGGGACGAGGGTGTTCTTCAGCGCATGCCCGACATGGATCGAGCGGGTGGTGAGGCCGCGCGCCCGGGCGAAGCGGATGTAGTCGGCGCGCAGCACCTCCAGCATCTCGGCGCGGACGAGCCGCATGATCAGCGTCATCTGGAACAGCCCCAGGGTGATCGAGGGCAGGATCAGGGCACGGAGCCCCGAGACCGTGAGGAAGCCGGTGGTCCACCAGCCGAGGCGCACGGTGTCGCCGCGGCCGAACGACGGCAGCCAGCCGAGCGTCACCGAGAACAGGAAGATCAGCAGGATGCCGATCAGGAAGGTCGGCAGGCTGACGCCGGCGAGCGAGATCGCCAGGAAGAGCTTGGCCAGCGCCGTCTCGCGGTGCAGCGCGCAGTAGACCCCCATCAGGATCCCGACGACGAGGGCGAAGATCGTGGCGCACAGCGCCAGCTCGAGGGTCGCGGGCATCCGCTCCGCCAGCAGGTGCGAGACCGGCTGGCGGAACTGGTACGAGATCCCGAAATTGCCTCGCAGCACGTTGGCGGCGTAGCGCGCCGCCTGCACCGCGACGGAGTCGTCGAGCCCGAGGTTCCTGCGGATCTCGGCCCGCTCCGAGACCGGGGTGTCGACGCCGACGATCTGGTTCACCGGGTCGCCGGCGAAGCGGAACATCGAGAACGCGATCACCCCGACGACGGCCAGGACCACGACCGATTGCAGCAGGCGGCGGAGGATGAAGGCGAGCATCGGGTCAACCGTTCATGCCGCGCCTCAAGGCTTCTTCGACACCCAGTAGAGCAGCAGGAGGTTGTCGGGCCGCTGCGTCAGCGTCACCGTCTTCGAGACGCCCCAGGCCAGCGCCTGCTGGTGCAGCGGGATGACGGCCCAGTCCTTCTGCAGGATCTCGAAGCCCTCCTTGATCTCGGCGTCGCGCTTGGCCTGATCGGTCTCGCCCTCGACCTGGTCGGCGATGGCGTCGAGCTTGGTGTTGCAATAGCCGCCGAGGTTCCAGCCGCCGCGGCTCGACTTCGGATCGGTCCGGCAACCGACCATCTCGTAGAGGATGTTGTGGCTGTCCTGCGACGACGGCGTCCAGCCCAGCAGGTAGAACGCGGTGTCGTAGTTCGGCGCCAGCACCTTGGCGAAGTACTTGGCCTTCGGCTGGGCGTTGAGGTTCACCTTCACGCCGACGCGGGCCAGCATCGACACGACTGCCTGGCAGATCGCCTCGTCGTTGACGTAGCGATCGTTCGGGCAATCCATCGGGACGGTGAAGCCGTCCGGGTAGCCGGCCTCGGCGAGCAGCGCCTTGGCCCGCTTCGCGTCCGTCGTCGGGCGCTTGAACTCGGCCGAGCGCGCGTAGAGCGAGGGCGCGATCATCAGGGCGGTCGGCGTCGCCTGCCCGCGCATGACGCGCTTGGCGATCGTGTCCTCGTCGATGGCGAGGTACATCGCCTCGCGCACGCGCACGTCCTTGAACGGGTTCTTGCCCTTGACGCTCGAATCCTTGAGCTCGTCGCGGACCTGATCCATTCCGAGGAAGATCGTGCGCAGCTCCGGCCCGGTCATCACCGTGGCGTTGCCGCTGGCGTTGACGCGCTGCTGATCCTGCAGCGGCACCGGGTCGATCCAGTCGACCTCGCCGCCGAGCAGGGCCGCGACGCGGGTGGCGTCGTTCGAGATCGTGGTGAACACCGCCTCGTCGAGGTTCGACTCGACCTTGCCCCAGTAGCCGGGGAACTTCTTGAAGATGGTGCGGACGCCGGGCTGGTGCTCGGTGATGACGAACGGGCCGGTGCCGTTCTCGTGCAGGGTGGCGTAGCTCGGCGACGCCGCGCTCACGGGCGAGGGCGCGACGGCGTTGTTCTTCTCCGCCCAGGCCTTCGACATGATGTACCAGGTCGAGAACTGGTAGACCGCGATCGGGTTGGGCTTCGACAGCACCATGTCGACGGTGTGGTCGTCGACCTTCACGAACTTGGCGTCGGACGGGATGTTGGTGGTGAAGCTCGATCCGGCGGCCCGGACCCGGTCGGCGGAGAACAGCACGTCGTCGGCGGTGAAGGGCGAGCCGTCGTGGAAGCTGACGTTCTTGCGCAGGTGGAAGCGCCAGCGCGTCGGCTCCGGCGTCTCCCACGATTCGGCGAGGCCGGGCGCGAGGTTGAGATCCTTGTCGCGGGTGATCAGCGCCTCATAGACCGCGGCGTGCATGCCGATCGTGAAGCTTTCCTTCAGCGAATACGGATCGAGGGACTTGATGTCGCCCTGGAAGGCGAAGCGGAAGACGTTGGCCGCCTGGGCCGGCGCCATCCCGAAGGCCAGGGCAAGGCCGGCGGCGGCCGCGAACGTCCGGATCCGTGACATCGACAAACGCAACTCCCTGAAGCGACCGGTCTCGGCGGGATCGACGACCCTTGGATGCCTAAGAAAACGGCACCGGGTCAACCGCCCGTCATATCATTCGGGATGATCCGTCGTTTCGGCGCCCGCCGCGAGGGCGCGCACGCATGGATCGCCATGCACCATGCGGGACTCGTGCCAGCGGTTGCGGATCGCCGACCGCGCCGGATCGATCTCGGCGGTGTATGACCTTTCCGAGGCCCCTCGACTCTCGATGCACCGTCGTCCACGGCTCTTCGCGCGCGCCGCGATCGGCGACGGGGGAGGTTGTCTTGAGAAACATCATTGCGACGACGGCGGTTCTTGGATTCCTTTTCGCAAACCCAGCATCCACCGCGTCGGCGAAGCCGTTCGAGCTGCCCGACACCAAGCCGATCGTGACGATCGACCTCCCGAACGCGTGGTCGCCCGAGGAAATCGAGAAGGGTGCCCAGGCGACGTCCCCGGATACGTCGATCTACGTCGCTTTCGAGGTGCAGAACCTTAAGAATCTCGAGAACGCCATCGTCGAAGGCGTGAAGTTCTTCGCCGAGAGCGGTGTGAAGATCGATCCGAAGTCGCAGAAGAAGTCCGAAGCCAAGATCAACGGCTTCGACGTGGTCGATCTCGGCTGGGACGGCGTCGACAAGGACGGCCCGACCAAGGTGAGCCTGTCGATCATCGTGCTGTCGGAGACCAAGGTCGGCATGCTGTCCTACTGGGGCTCGCCCGCCGGCGAGACGAAGTACGCGGCGCAGCTCAAGGCGATCGCCAACAGCATCCAGCCGCTCGGCCGATAGGCGACCCGCCGTCGCCGGCGCGGACCTAGCTCGCCGGGCCGGACCTGCCCTCGCGGCGGTCCGGCCCGGCGCCGCCGCACAGGTGCCGGGAATCGCCGAGCGTCCGGAAATCCTGCGTGCGCAGGTTGGTCGTCGTGAAGACCTTGCCGCGGTCGTCGCCCTTCGGGATCGAGACCGGGCAGGTCTTCACAGGATCGCCGACCTTCGCGTCCGCGACCGCCGAGACGAAGACGTAGGACACGCTTCGACGCCGTTTCCAAGCTCGACGCCGGGGCCGTCGTCGGTGTTCCTGGTCTTCGGTCGCTCCCGCGGAGCGCCGAAGCGCCTCCCGATCGCGGGAATCACCGTCGTCGCGCAGGCCCCGACCCGCCTCGGCATCGCATCGCCGGCGACGGTGGGTCCGGCAAGGCGTGCGGCGATCACGACGGCGACGGCGAGGGGAGTGGGCGTGCCCGCAGCGTATCGCCCGCGGCCATCGTGTGCAGCGGCTCCGAACGGCCGTGTCAGTGCGCCGGGATCGGGGCGAGCGCGTCGGCTTCGTCGTCGTCGGCCTCGATCTCCGCATCGGCCTCGGTCTCGTGCCCGGTCAGCCCGCCGGCCTCGGCGAGTCCCTTGGCGGCCTTGCGCAGGAGCTTGCGCAGGCGTCGCCGCTCCTTGTTGTCGAGGCCGGCGAGCAGCTCCGCTTCGACCGCGTCCCAGATGCCCTCGATCGCCTCCGCCTTGGCGAGCCCCGCCTCGGTGAGGCGCACGCGCACGATGCGGCCGTCACCGGCCTCCGCGCGCCGCTCGACGAAGCCGAGGGCGGCGAGCCGCGAGATCGTCTTCGATGCGGTCGGCGGGCGCACGCGCAAGGTCGCGGCGAGGTCGCCCATCGTCATCGTGCCGGAGGCCGCGAGCACCTGCACGACCTGCTCCTGGCCGGCGAACAGGTCGAGCGTCGCCAGCCGGTCGCCGATGCGGGCGCGATGCAGGCGCGCCGCCTGGACCAGCGCCCAGCCGACGCTCTTGGCGCCCGGCGGCTTCGATCCGGGCCGCTTCGCGGCCGCCGTTTCGGGGCTCGGAGCCGGGACCTCACCGGGGCGCTCAGCCGAGGCGTCGCGGCCCTTCCGCTTGATCCGCGCCGCGTCGGGAGAGGGCCGCCCGTCCTTCCGGTTCTTCGCCTTGCCGTTCACGGGCAGCCCCGGGTTCTCGATGACCGGCGCGGCTGCCGGGATCTCGTCCGCCGCTGACATCCCATACCCCGCGCTGCACGACCGAACACGCCGAAAATCCGGCCCCGGAAACGGGACCGGCCTCGTTCGCGGCCGGCTGTGCCTCGGGCGTGTGAAGCTGGGATGACGGTCGGGGCGGCGATCCCCTGCTCAGCAACGCATGAGGCCTCAGCAGGGCATGAGGCGGCGGAGCTGGTCGAGGATGTCCTCGCCGCTGCACGGGCGGGCGATGAAGTGCGCGCCGGCCGGCATCCGGGCCGGGTCGGGCGCGGCGCGGCCGGAGACGATCAGGATCGGCAGCTTCGGCCGCGCCTCGGCGACGGAGCTGGCGAGGTCGAAGCCGTTGGCCTTGCCCGAAAGCTCCACGTCGGTGACGAGGCCGCAGATGTCCGGCCGCGCCTGAAGGATGCTCATCGCCCGCTCGGCCGATGCGCATTGCACCGTCTCGTAGCCGCCACCCTCGAGAACGTCGCCGAGATCCATGATTGTCAGCGCCTCGTCCTCGACGAGGAGGATCACGGGCCGGTCTTCCTGGGGACTCGTCTGCTCGCTCGTCACGATATGCATCTCCAGCGTTTTGGTCCGGGAGCGTCGCCGGGACACGCCCCCCGCCGCACCCTCATCCTGGATGTCCAACGGCAGAGGGGCGTTCCGGTTGCAGCGACGCTGGCCGGTCCTCGAAGCGTCCGTGGCAGGTCGAATGCCACCGACATCGGGTCGGAAAGTCTTTCCCGTGGATGACGGCCGAAGGTCGTCGCTCCGCCCTGCAACGATCCGCCGCCGATCCGGCGATGTCCCCGCTTCGTGCCGGCGACCCGCAGCGCGGCGTTCGGCGACACGGGCGGCTGCGATCTCTATCGCTAGGTAATCATTCCGTGATAATGGAGCGCCTCCGGATCGTCGATCTCGGCGCGGTTCCGGCCCCCGACCGCGACGACGGATCGGAGGATGCCATGCGACGGCGTGACCTCGAGCAACTTCTCCCCCTCGCCATTCTCAGCATTTCCACAGTGCTGGCCGTACGACTCGACTCGCGGCCTGGAGCGCTGGCGACCGCCGCGAGCGCCGCTTGTTCGCCTCTGATGAAATGGTGGCTGGAAACCCGGCGAATGCCATCGGCATTCGATGACGGACGGGCGATCAGGAAGAGGCCTATCATCATCGCAGCGGGTTGGACGCTCCTTCGTACGGCGATCGCCGCGCGGCCGCTCTACGACCTCGTCGCTGCGCTTGATGGTGGAGTCGCGATCGGATCGGCCGTTTGCGTTGTCTGGAGCGGCACGCTGTACTGGATCCTGAGATCGTGACGGTCAGCGCTGTACCGCCCCCCGTGCGTGCCGGCGAGATGCGACATCCGGCGCGGCCTTGAGTGGGTGGGATCCCATTCCTTCGCGAAGCACCGCCCTCCTCACCGCAGCCCGCGTCATGGTGCCCGTCAAATCGCCCTGTGCGACGCGACCCCCGTGGATACCGAGACGACGGATTCGATCAGGTGGTCGAGGTCGTCCCGGCCGATGGTCAGCGCCGGCGTCAGGTAGACGACGTCGCCGAACGGGCGCACCCAGACGCCGCGCTCCACGAGCCGCGCCTTGAGCGTCGCGAGGTCGGGCGGCTCGGCGAACTGCACCACGCCGATCGCGCCGAGCGTGCGGATGTCGGCGATGCCCGGCCGCCCACGGAGCGGTTCGAACCCCTCCGCGAGGCGCGTGCCGATCGCGTGGGCCTGCTCGAGCCGCGGCTCGCGCGCGAACAGGTCGAGGCTGGCATCGGCCGCCGCGCAGGCGAGCGGGTTCGCCATGAAGGTCGGGCCGTGCATCAGCGCGGCGCCGGGATCGTCCGACCAGAACGCGGAGAACACCTCGCTGGTGGCGATCGTGGCCGCGAGCGCCATCGTGCCGCCGGTCAGCGCCTTCGACAGGCACAGGATGTCGGGCACGATGCCGGCCTGCTCGCAGGCGAACAGCGTGCCGGTGCGGCCGAAGCCGGTGAAGATCTCGTCGACGATCAGCGGCAGGCCGTGGCGGCGGGCGAGGCGCGCGATCGTCGCCAAGACCTCGGGCGGATGCATCCGCATGCCGCCCGCACCCTGCACCAGCGGCTCGACGATCACCGCGGCGAGCTCGGTGCGGTGGCGCGCGAGGATGCCGTCGAGGGCGGCCGCCTCCGCCTCGGTCCGCGGCAGGTCGGAGAAGAGCTGGGTCGGCAGGAAGGCACCGAAGCGGCGATGCATGCCCTCCTCGGGGTCGCAGACCGACATCGCCCCGACCGTGTCGCCGTGGTAGCCGCCGCGGAACGCGAGGATGCGGGTGCGGCCGGCCTCGCCGCGGTTCAGCCAGAGCTGCACCGCCATCTTCAGGGCGACCTCGACGGCGACCGAGCCGGAATCGGCGAAGAACACGTGGTTCAGGTCGCCGGGCAGCAAGCCGACGAGCCGGCGCGCCAGACGCTCGGCCGGGGCGTGCGTCAGCCCGCCGAACATCACGTGGGGCATGGTGCCGAGCTGCTTGGAGACGGCCGCGGCGATGTGGGGATGGTTGTAGCCGTGCACCGCCGTCCACCACGAGGCGATGCCGTCGACCAGCGCCCGCCCGTCGGCGAGCACGATGCGCGAGCCGTGCGTGCGCACCGCTTCCAGCGGCGGCGCCGCATGCTTCATCTGCGTGTAGGGGCGCCACAGGGGCGCGGCGCTCGGATCGTCGGTCGGCATCCGCAGATCGATGCGGGCATGCCGCGCGACGGTCAACCGGGCGCGACGCCGGACTTGACTCCGGCCGACGCCGCGGGGCTTTGAGGCCCGATGTCGAGCCTCGAATCCTTCGCCCGCGACAAGCTTTCCGGCCTGGATGCCGCCGCCCTCCGCCGCCGCCTGGTGCCGACGATCCGCGCCGCCGACGCGATGGCCGAGCGCGGCGCGCGCCGGCTCGTCTCGTTCTCCTGCAACGATTATCTCGGCCTGAGCCACGACCCGCGGGTGATCGCGGCCGCGCAAGCTGCCGTCGCCGCCTACGGCGCCGGCTCCGGCGGGTCGCGGCTGGTGACCGGCAACCATCCGCTGCTGACCGCGCTCGAAGCGCGGCTCGCCGCGCACAAGGGCACCGAGGCGGCGCTGGTGTTCGGCAGCGGCTACCTCGCCAACCTCGGGATCACCCCGGCGCTGGTCGGTGCGGGCGACCTCATCCTCGTCGACGAACTCGCCCATGCCTGCATGTGGGGCGGTGCGCGGATCTCGGGCGCGACGATCCTGACGTTCCGGCACAACGACCTCGCCGACCTCGGCCGCCTGCTTTCGGCGCATCGCGCGCAGCATCGCCGGGCGATGATCCTGACCGAGCGGGTGTTCAGCATGGACGGCGACCGCGCGCCGCTCGGCGACATCCTCGGGCTCGGCGACGACCACGACGCCTGGACGCTGGTGGACGACGCGCACGGGCTTGGCGTCGTCGAAGGCGGCCCGCGGGCGCCGCTGGAGATGGGCACCCTGTCGAAGTCGCTCGGCTCCTACGGCGGTTATCTCTGCGCGTCGCAGGCGGTGATCGACCTGCTCACCAGCCGCGCCCGCAGCTTCGTCTACACCACCGGGCTGCCGCCGGCCTCTGCGGCCGCCGCCCTCGAAGCCCTGGCGATCCTGGAGGCGGAGCCGGAGCGGGGTGCCAAGCCCCTGGCGCTCGCCCGCCGCTTCACCGCGCGGCTCGGATTGCCGGAGGCCGAAAGCGCCGTGGTGCCGGTGATGGTCGGCGAGGCGCAGGCCGCGCTCGCGCGCTCGGCCGCCCTCGAAGCGCAGGGCTTCCTCGTGGTGGCGATCCGGCCGCCGACCGTCCCGGCCGGCACCGCGCGGCTGCGGGTGGCGTTCTCGGCGGCGCACGACGCGGCGCAGGTGGACGCGCTGGCCGACGGCATCGCCGCCTTGCGCTCGGCGTGACTTGACCTAAGAGGCGACGGCACCCGATCGCGGCGAGGCGCCCCATGGATCGGCCGCGCCGCTCGCGCGCGACCGGGCGACGATCAGCTGGGACATGCGGATCGTCTGGCTCAGGCGATCGATCGAGTCGGAGACGGCTGCGCGCAGATGCACCGCCCGCACCATCTCGCGGCGCTGCATGGCCGACGAGACGGGAAGAAGCCGACGCCTGCTTCGGAGACCCTTGCTCAGCATCTCGCGGAACGGGACGTCCATGAGCAGGAGGCCGTCGGCATCCGTGATCTCGAAGGCGTAGGGCATCGGGTCGTGGCCGGACCGTGCCAGCTCCGCCGCCATGTCGAGGATGGCGCGGCAGACCTCGAGATACGCCGCATCGAGGTCGGCGAATTCCAGCCCGATCTCGTCGCGTTCATAACCGCTCGGGCCACGTAGATGACAGTAGAAGTACGGCATCCGACGAAGTGTGACAGGTTTCGAGCGCCGGCGCCATGGGTGTTCCTCGGCCCGATGGCGGCAAAGGTCGTCAGTTTCCTGTCGCTTTCACCCTACGGTCTTGGTTATCTCGGCTGTTCGCGCGGTGGTGGTCATCGCGATCCGAAACGAAGAACGCCGCGCTCTCGCGCGGCGTTCTTCGTTCGAGCAAACCCCGGGCTTCAGTTGAACAACGAGCCGACGCCGCCCTGCACCCGGCCGAGGCCCTGGCGGGCGATCGGGTTGCTCGGGTCGATGGTGGAGGCGCGCTGGTAGTTCTCCATCGCTTCCTTCTTGCGGTTCGACTTCTCGTAGGCGAGGCCGCGATAGGCCCAGGAGGTCGCGTCCTTGTTGTTCACGTTGAGGGCCGCGTTGTAGTCCTCGATCGCCTTGTCGTACTGGTTCGTGGCGATCAGGCTCTGGCCGCGGGCGGCGTAGGGCGCGCTGACGAAGGGATTGCGGTCGATCGCGGCGTCGAAGTCGCCAATGGCGGCGGTGTTCTGGCCCTGCTTCTGCCGGACCAGGCCGCGGGCATGATACGCCTCGGCCGATTCGGGCATCAGGCGGATCGCCACGTTGAGGTCGCTCATCGCGCCGTCGAGGTCGCCCTGCGCCCGCAGCACGTTGGCGCGGCCGATATAGGCGGGGCCGTAATTCGGGTCGGAGGCGATCGCCTTGGTGAAGTCCTGCAGCGCCGCGTCGTTGCGGCCGGTCTGACGATAGGCCAGCGCGCGGTTGTTGTAGGCCGAGCCGGAATTCGGGTCGATCTGCACCGCCTTGGTGAAGTCGCCGATCGCGTCGTTGAACTGGCCCGCGCGGGCATAGGCCGCGCCGCGGGTGTTGTAGGCGGCGGCGTCGTTCGGGTTGCGCTGCACCACCTCGGTCAGCGAGGCGATGTTGACGTTGGTCGCGCCCGTGGTGTCCGCCTCGAGCACCGCGAATTGCCGCGGGCCGGCAGCGCTCCCCACGGTCTCGCAGCCGGCGAGCGCCACGCTCGCGAGCGCAGCGAGGCCGAGCAGGGCCGACCGTTGAAACCGCACGCTGTCTGACGTCATCGCCCCATTCCCCTCGGCACGGTGCTCAAGTCTGCAGCACGCCCGAACCTTGATCCACGCACCCCGAGCGGCGCGGCCGACACGGAACCGGTCCGATCCGGTCGCGTAGGCTCCGGCACGTTCGCGCATCGCGGTGAACGCCCGATTAAGCACGGGCGACGGACCCGTTGATGCGGGCCGATGTGGCGAACATATGGCTCGACTGGAAAAGACCTTGCGATCTTGGGAGCAGAGCGCACGCGAAGCATCCGCTGTTGTGCGGATGCATCGGATTTCAGGGCTCGAGGCGGGTGACGTGGCCCATCTTGCGGCCGGGCCGGGCCTCGCCCTTGCCGTAGAGGTGCAGATGCGCGCCGGGCTCGGCCAGCAGCGACCGCCAGCCCGAAACCTCGTCGCCGATGAGGTTGCGCATCTCGGCACGCAGTCCGCCGGGCCGGGACGGATCGCCGAGCGGCCAGCCGCAGACCGCGCGCACGTGCTGGGCGAACTGCGAGGTCGCGGCGCCCTCGATCGTCCAGTGCCCGGAATTGTGCACCCGCGGCGCGATCTCGTTGACGACGAGCCGCTCGCCGCTGTCGGCCTCGCGCACCAGGAACATCTCGACGGCGAGCACCCCGACATAGTCGAGGGCGTCGGCGATCGTCCTGGCGATGGCGAAGGCGGCCTGCGCCGTCTCCGGCGCGATCCTCGGCGCCGGCGCGCGGGTAACGGCCAGGATGTGGTTGCGGTGCTCGTTCTCGCACAGGTCGAAGGCGGCGAAGCTGCCGTCGGCCGAGCGCGCGGCCACCACCGAGACCTCGCGCTCGAACGCGACGAAGCCTTCGAGGATCAGCGCCGCGCCGCCGAACTCGGCGAAGATCGCGTTGCGATCCGATTCGGCCTCCGTCCGGATGATGCGCTGGCCCTTGCCGTCGTAGCCGAAGCGGCGGGTCTTCAGCACCGCCGGGCGGCCGATGGCGTCGAGCGCGCGGGCGAAGTCGTCCGGCGTGTCGACGGCGCGGAACGGCGCCGTCGGGATGCCGAGGCGGTTGATGAAGTCCTTCTCCGACAGCCGGTCCTGCGTCGTCGCCAGCGCCGAGGCGCTCGGGTGGAGCGGCGCATGCGCCGCCAGCAGGTCGGCGGTCTCGCGCGGGATGTTCTCGAACTCGTAGGTGACCACGTCGACGCTCCGCGCGAAGCGCGCCAGCGCCTCGGAGTCGTCGTAGGCCGCGCAGGTGTTCGCGGCCGCGACGTCGAAGGCCGGGCTGTCGGCGTCGGGGCAGTAGACGTGGACCTTAAGGCCGAGATTCGCCGCCGCGAGCGCGATCATGCGGCCGAGTTGGCCGCCCCCGACGATGCCGAGGGTGCTGCCGGGCGCGATGGTCTTCGTGGTCACGGGGTCTCGGTCTCCGGCCGTTCGGCGACGGATGCAGTCTGGGCCGCGCGCCACGCATCGAGGCGGGCGGCGAGGTCGGCATCGGACAGCGCGAGCACGGCGGCCGCCAGGAGCGCGGCGTTGACCGCGCCGGCCCGGCCGATCGCCAGCGTCCCCACCGGAATGCCGGCCGGCATCTGCACGATCGAGAGCAGGCTGTCCTGTCCTGACAGCGCCTTGGATTCGACCGGCACGCCGAAGACCGGAAGGCTCGTCATCGCGGCGGCCATGCCGGGCAGATGCGCGGCACCGCCGGCGCCCGCGATCACCACCTGGAAGCCGGCTGCCCTCGCGCCCTTGGCGAAGGCCACCAGACGGTCCGGCGTGCGATGCGCCGAGACGATGCGCGCGTCATGGGCGACGCCGAGCGCGTCGAGCGTCTCGGCGGCGTGCCGCATGGTCGCCCAGTCGGACTGGCTGCCCATGATGATCGCGACCGCAGGCGCCGGCACCATCCGTGTCAAACCCATTCTCTGCGCGAAGGAAGCCCGTGAGCCCGAATCCGCCGCTGGCAAGCTCGCCGCTTACAGGCGTGGGCCCGACGCGGCAAGGCGAGGCGCGGCGGCATCCACCGGCATCAGGCGATGATGTCGGGGGTGATCTGGTCCTCGACGAAGGCGATGCGGTCGCGCAGCGTGAGCTTGCGCTTCTTCAGCCGCTGGATCTGCAGCTGATCGCCGGCGACGTTGCGCTCGAGGGCGTCGATCGCGTCGTCGAGGTCGCGGTGCTCCTGCCTCAGCCGCGCCAGCTCGACGTCCAGTTCGGACTGCTCATCCGGGACCAACTCAACCGTCATCGTCGCCTTCGAAACCCGCCGCGTGCCTGGAGCGAGCATGCGTCAGGCACGCCCGAGCGGCAAGCATTCGTGAGGCATAGGCTGAGGATTGCCTTCGACAGCCGGCTCGACATGTGCGAGATTCGACCGGTCGGAACGATGACAGGAGACACGACTCATGTCGCTGCAGACGCATCTGAGCCAGCTCACCCGGAAGCACGAAGCCCTCGAACGGGAAATCCACCAGGCGACGCTGAGGCCGTCCGAGGACGACCTTCGCATCGCGGAGCTGAAGCGGCGAAAGCTTCTCCTGAAGGACGAGATCAACCGGTTGCAGGCCGACGTCGACACGCTGCACTGACGCGCCTGATCCCCAGCACGGCACCGAGGTCCGCCGCGCCGTCCCTGACGGCGCGGCTTTTTTGTGCTGTCCGCCGATCCTGCGGCGAGCGCGAGTCTGCTAGGCTCGCCCCGTAAGGCGCCCCGTGAAGAGGTCGCCCCGAGGAGCCGCCATGCCGACCGACCCCTCCGCCGATGCGCCGTCGCGCTATGCCGACGTGCACGCCGCCGCGATGCGCGATCCCGAGGGGTTCTGGCTCGACGCGGCGCGGGCGATCGATTGGGCGACCCGGCCGACGCGGGCCTTCGACACCGCCTCCGGCCCCTACGGCCGCTGGTTCCCGGACGGATCGCTGAACGCCTGCTGGAACGCGGTCGACCGCCACGTCGCGGCCGGCCGGGCCGACCAGGTCGCGATCCGGTACGATTCGCCGGTGACCGGGACCAAGCGCGCGATCACCTACGTGGAGCTGCTCCGCGAGGTCTCCGCCCTGGCGGCGGTGCTCGGCGACCTCGGAGTGGTGCGCGGCGACCGGGTGATCCTCTACATGCCGATGGTGCCCGAAGCCCTGTTCGGCATGCTGGCCTGCGCCCGGATCGGCGCGGTGCATTCGGTGGTGTTCGGCGGGTTCGCCGCCAACGAGCTCGCCGTCCGGATCGAGGACGCGGCGCCGAAGGTGGTGCTCGCCGCCTCCTGCGGCATCGAGCCGAGCCGGGTGGTCGCCTACAAGCCGCTGCTCGACGCGGCGCTCGCCGCGGCCAAGCACAAGCCCGCCGCCTGCCTGATCCTCCAGCGTCCGCAAGCGGCCGCGAGCCTCGTCGAGGGGCGCGACCGCGACTGGGCCGAGGCGGTCGCCGCGGCCTCGGGACGGTCGACGGACTGCGTCGCGATGGCGGCGACCGACCCGCTCTACGTGCTCTACACCTCCGGCACGACGGGCAAGCCCAAGGGCGTGGTGCGCGACACCGGCGGATACCTCGTGGCGCTGGCCTGGTCGATGCCGAACCTCTACGGCGTCCAGCCCGGCGAGACCTACTTCTGCGCCTCCGACATCGGCTGGGTGGTCGGGCATTCCTACATCGTCTACGCGCCGCTCCTGCACGGCTGCACCACGGTGCTCTACGAAGGCAAGCCGGTCGGTACCCCCGATCCCGGCGCGTTCTGGCGGGTCGTCGCCGAGACCGGGACCGTCTGCCTGTTCACCGCGCCGACCGCGCTGCGGGCGATCAAGAAGGAAGACCCGAAGGGCACCCACGTCGCCGGCCACGACCTCTCTCGCTTCCGCACCCTGTTCCTGGCCGGCGAGCGCGCCGACCCGGATTCGGTCGCCTGGGCCGAGCGGGTGCTCGACCGGCCCGTCATCGACCATTGGTGGCAGACCGAGACCGGCTGGCCGATCGCCGGCAACCCGGTCGGCCTCGGGATGCTGCCGGTCAAGCACGGCAGCACCTGCGTGCCGATGCCGGGCTACGACGTGCAGGTGCTCGACGAGGGCGGCAAGCCGGTGCCCGCCGGCACGATGGGCACCATCGCGATTCGCCTGCCGCTGCCGCCGGGCTGCCTGCCGACCCTGTGGGGCTCCGACGCCCGGATGCGCACGAGCTACCTTGAGACCTTCCCGGGCTGGTACGACACCTCGGACGCGGGCGTGATCGACGCCGACGGCTACATCACCGTGCTCGGGCGGACCGACGACATCATCAACGTCGCCGGCCACCGCCTCTCCACCGGCGGGATGGAGGCGGTGCTCTCCGCCCACCCCGACGTCGCCGAATGCGCCGTCATCGGCATCCGCGACGCGCTCAAGGGCGAGGCGCCCTGCGGCTTCGTCGTGCTCAAGGCCCAGGTCGCGCGCGATCCGGCGGAGATCGAGCGTGAGCTCGTCGCCAAGGTCCGCGACGAGATCGGGCCCGTGGCCGCGTTCAAGCTGGCGCTGACGGTCCAGCGGCTGCCGAAGACGCGCTCGGGCAAGATCCTGCGCGCCACGATGAAGCGCATCGCCGACCACGAGCCCTGGACCATGCCGGCGACCATCGACGATGCCGGCGTGCTCGACGAGATCGGCGAGAGCCTGAAGGCCCGCGGGATCGGGGAGGGGTGAGCCGCCCCCTGCTACGGCGCGAAGGGCCGGCATGAGGCGGCGAGCTGGCGTCCGTCCCGAGAGTGCGGCACACAGCCGATGCCCCCGCAACCCGGAGTTGCCGATGACCGCCCGCCTGTTCGAACCGCTGACGCTCGACGACCTGACGCTGGAGAACCGCATCCTGATCGCGCCGATGTGCCAGTACTCGGCCCGCGACGGCGAGGCGACCGACTGGCACATGATGCATCTCGGCCAGCTCGCGATGTCGGGCGCCGGGCTGCTGACGCTGGAGGCGACGGCGGTGTCGCCCGAGGCGCGGATCACCGCGTGGGACCTCGGGCTGTACTCCGACGGCTGCGAGCGCGCGCTCGGTCGGGTTCTGGCGGCGATCCGCGAGTACGCGCCGATCCCGGTCTGCATCCAGATCGCCCATGCCGGCCGCAAGGCGTCGAGCCGAGCGCCCTGGGACGGCGGCCAGCAGATCGCGCCGGATCATCCCTACGGCTGGCGCACCGAAGCCCCGTCCGCCCTGGCACACGGCGACGGCGAGGTGGCCCCGCACGCCCTCGACGGCGCGGACCTCAAGCGCATCCGCGACGACTTCGTCGCGACCGCCAAGCGCGCGGTGCGCCTCGGGATCGAGGCGTTCGAGCTGCACGGCGCCCACGGCTACCTGCTGCACCAGTTCCTCTCGCCGTTGGCCAACCAGCGCACCGACGCCTACGGCGGCAGCCTCGAGAACCGGATGCGGTTCCCGCTCGAGCTGTTCGAGGCGGTGCGGGCGGTGGTGCCCGCAGGCCATCCGGTGTGGATGCGGGTCTCGGCGACCGACTGGGTCGAGGACGGCTGGGACCTCGAGGAGACCGTGGAGCTCGGCCAGCGCCTGAAGCGCGCCGGCGCCCCCGCGATCCACGTCTCGACCGGCGGCGTCTCGCCGAAGCAGGCGATCAAGCTCGGGCCTGGCTACCAGGTGCCCTATGCCGAGCGGATCAAGGCCGAGACCGGGCTCGCCACCATCGCCGTCGGGCTGATCACCGAAGCGGACCAGGCCGAGGCGATCCTCGCCGAGGGCCGGGCGGACGCGATCTCGCTCGCGCGCGCCCTGCTCTACGATCCGCGCTGGCCCTGGCACGCGGCGGCCGCGCTCGGCGAGACGGTGCGCGCGCCCAAGCAGTACTGGCGCTCGCAGCCCCGCGAGCACAAGGACCTGTTCAAGGATCCGACCTTCGGCCAGCGTTGATCGCACCTATACCTGGGCCTGGGCCCGAGCCTCGGCCCGGGCCTCGCCTCGGGCGTGCGTTTCCGTTATCGGCTCGGGCCGCAGGCCGGCCGCGGCCTGTCCTGGATGTGCGTGATGCTGGCCATCGGCCTGACCCTGTTCCACCCGAGCCGAGACCAGGTCGACGACATCGTCCGACGCTATGCCGGCAGCCGGCATCCGGTCCTCGCCTTCGACAACGGCGGCCTCGGCCCCGTGGATCGGATGAAGCTCGAGGCGGCCGGCGTGCGCTTGCTGTCGGCCGGGAGCAACGTCGGCATCGCCGCCGCCCTCAACGGCGTCGTCGAGGCCGCGACGCGGGTCGGCGCGGACGGCGTCCTCCTGCTCGACCAGGATGCGCAGGTCGGGCCGGAGATGATCGGCGCGCTCGCCGATGCCCGCACGCGGCTCCGTGCGGAGAATCGGCCCTGCGCGGTGATCGGACCGGTGCCGGGCCGTGCAAACGCCGAGGCCAAGCCGCCGCGCCCTCACCTGCCGGGTCGTCCCCTGGCCGTCGTGCCGGACCGTCGCCTCGGCGACGTGGCGCACCGTGAAGCC
>NZ_VRUV01000219.1:0-7401 GCF_008039455.1 Methylobacterium sp. WL116 | reverse complement strand
GCCAGCCCGAGGGCTCGCGCCGCGGACGCCGCGGCGGCTTGACCAACCCGAACAGGTGCAGGCGCGTGCGCGACGCCGAACCTCTCCATCGAGAAGCGCCTCGCCGCCCAGCGCCTCGCCGCCGACCTGGTCGATCGGATCGGGACGCTGGCGGAGCTGGGTCTCAGCTACCTGTCGCTGGACCGGGTCACCACGACCCTGTCCTCGGGCGAGCTGCAGCGCCTGCGCCTCGCCACCCAGCTCCGTTCGCAGCTCTTCGGCGTGGCCTACGTGCTCGACGAGCCCACGGCCGGGCTGCACCCCGCCGACGGCGACGCCATGCACGAAGCGCTGGCGGGCCTGCTCGCCGCGGGCAATTCGCTGTTCGTCGTCGAGCACGACATCGGCACGATGCGCCGCGCCGACTGGCTGGTCGATGTCGGCCCGGCGGCGGGCGAGCACGGCGGCACCGTGCTCTACAGCGGGCCGCCGGAAGGTCTTCGCGATGTGGAGGCGTCGCGCACGCGCCTGCACCTGTTCGGGTTGGTCAAGCCGCCGCGGCGTCCGCGGCGCGAGCCCTCGGGCTGGCTGCGCCTGGAGGGGATCGTCCGCAACAACCTGCGCGGGGTCTCGGCCGCGTTCCCGCTCGGATGCCTCACCGCCGTGACCGGCATCTCCGGCTCCGGCAAGTCGAGCCTCGTGAGCCAAGCCCTGCTGGAACTCGTCGGCGACCGCCTCGGACGGCCCGTCGAGACCGACGACGAGCCGGAGGATCCCCTCGACGACGCGCCGGGCCCGACGGAAGGGCGCATCGTCGGCGGCCTGGAAGGGGTCCGGCGTTTGGTCCAGGTCGACCAGAAGCCGATCGGGCGCACGCCCCGCTCGAACCTCGCGACCTATACCGGCCTATTCGACGCCGTCCGCAAGCTGTTCGCCGCCACCCCCGAGGCGCGGCGCCGCCGCTACGACGCCGGCCGCTTCTCCTTCAACGTCGCTAAGGGCCGCTGCTCGGCCTGCGAGGGCGAGGGGTTCGTCAGCGTCGAACTTCTGTTCATGCCGAGCGTCTACGCCCCCTGCCCGACCTGCCACGGTTCCCGCTATGCGCCCGCGACCCTGGAGGTGACGTGGAACGGGCTGACGATCGCGGACGTGCTCGGGCTCACCGTCGAACGCGCCTGCGCTGCCTTCGCGGACGAGCCATCCGTGCTACGCCCGTTCACCGTGCTGCGCGATCTCGGCCTCGGCTACCTGCGCCTCGGCCAGCCGGCGACCGAACTTTCCGGCGGCGAGGCCCAGCGCATCAAGCTCGCCACCGAGCTGCAGCGGGGCCAGCGCGGCGGCACGCTCTACGTCCTCGACGAGCCGACGACCGGGCTGCACCCGACCGACGTGGATCGCCTGATGCTCCAGCTCAACGGCCTGGTCGATGCGGGCAACACGGTCGTCATGGTCGAGCACGACATGCGCGTCGTCGCGGGGGCCGATCACGTCATCGACGTGGGGCCCGGTGCCGGAAACCTGGGTGGCATTGTCGTCGCGGCCGGCCGTCCCGAAGTGGTCGCCCAGGCGCGGGCGAGTCGCACGGCATCCTATCTACGGGAAGAGCTCGAGGCCTACGAAGGCGGGGGCGCGGTCCCGCAGCGTCCCTGACGACCCGTCGTCGATGCCGATTCTGCGCTTGATCAGCGTCAAAGTCGGTGACGGCATCCAGAACGAGAGACCTCAGACCGACCCCGGAGACCGACGATGAAGACCCTGATGGTGCTGACCTCGCACGACCGGCTCGGCGACACCGGGCGCAAGACCGGCTTCTGGCTGGAGGAGTTGGCCGCGCCCTACTACGTGTTCAGGGATGCCGGTGCGGAGGTGGTGCTGGTCTCGCCCGCGGGCGGCCGCCCGCCGCTCGATCCCAAGAGCAGCGAGCCGGACGCCCAGACCGACCTGACCCGACGCTTCGAGGCGGACGGCGAAGCCAGCGCCGCCTTGTCGAACACAGGGCGCCTCGACGGCGTCACCCACGAGGGCTTCGACGCGGTGTTCTATCCCGGCGGGCATGGCCCCTTATGGGATCTGGCCGAGGACCCCGCCTCGATCCGGCTGATCGAGACGACGCTCCGGGCCGGCAAGCCGGTCGCCCTCGTCTGCCACGCCCCCGGCGTGCTGCGCCACGCCAAGGCGCCCGACGGCAATCCGCTCGTCGCGGGCAAGGCCGTCACCGGCTTCACGAACACCGAGGAGGAGGCCGTGGGCCTGACCGCCATCGTCCCCTTCCTCGTCGAGGACGAGCTCAAGCGGGCGGGCGGTGTGTTCTCCAAGGCCGGCGACTGGGAGCCGTACGTAGTCGGGGACGGGCTGCTGATCACCGGCCAGAACCCGGCCTCGTCAGGACCGACGGCCGAGCGCCTGAAGGCGTATCTCGACAAACGATGGACCGCTGGGGCAACCGACTTGTGAGGAGCTTTCGCCCCCTTTGCAAGTTCCAGAGAGTTCCGCTTGCCGGATGCTTCGGGAAAGCAGGGACCTACGGTCGGATGAGTCGCACACCTGCCTTGCCGGTTTCGAAACCTCTCGACGCTGAAGTCGAGGAGCTGGACACTTAAATCTAATTCCCTTTGGCAAGCATGAAAAAGTCCCGACGTCGATCCTAAAGGGACCTGACCGTGTTCTTGATCACCGAACGCCCAAGATGGGCCAAAGCCGTCGATTTTCTCGGCGCGAGCTGAGGTCCGTTTTCGTGGCATCACTGCTCAAAAGCAGCTAGACTGCTCTCCACCCCAAGCGGCCATTCGGCTACCGACCCTGATAAGACGTAGCGGCTCAACATCCGGCGAACCGAAAGGGGACGCGTTCTCACGTCTTCGTTTTGAGGCTGTCATGCTCGTGGTTGGCCGCCTCGATCGCCGCACCGTTGTCGAGTGCCCACGCGCAGAGCGCCTCGAAGGGTTGACGCAGTGAATGGCCAAGCGGGGTGATCGCATACTCGACGCCGATGGGCGCGGTCGGTAGCACCGTCCGGGTCACCATGCCGTTGCGCTCCAGCCGCTTAAGTGCGTCCGCCAGCGCCTTGTGGGTGATGCCATCGAGCCGCCGCTTGATCACGTTGAATCGTGCCGGCCGCGGACAGAGCACCGTGAGGATCAGGATTGTCCACTTATCGGCGATCTTGTCCAGGACTGGGCGGACCCGTGCCATATCAGCGAGAGCGCACGCGGACAGGACATCGAGATCAGTATCATCGTCCATATCTAGGCTAACCTAAGTGCGTTCTTGATAGCAGATATATGCCGTGTATCTCATGTGCCGTTGCAGATGAAGGGATGCCGCGATGGCTCG
Organism: Methylobacterium sp. WL116; assembly: GCF_008039455.1. NCBI lineage: Bacteria > Pseudomonadati > Pseudomonadota > Alphaproteobacteria > Hyphomicrobiales > Methylobacteriaceae > Methylobacterium > Methylobacterium sp. WL116. Next base: position 4,089 of record NZ_VRUV01000219.1, on the reverse strand, counting down.
CATGGTGGACAAGGTTGCGCTCGTGGTCGGCGGGGCGAAGGGCATCGGCCTCGCGGTCGCCGAGCGGCTGGCGGTCGAGGGCGCGTCGGTCGTCTCACCGGGCGGCGCGCCGATGAGGTCGAGGCAGCAGCCGCGAGGATCGGGCGGGGTGCGCGTGGTCTTGTTGCGGACGCAGCCCTACAGGAGGATTTGCAGCGCGTCGTGGCGACGGTACGAGAAACGCATGGCCGGATCGACGCGCTGGTCCTCAACGCGGGCATTTCGGAACCTGCGACCCTGCGCGACGCGACGCCCGAGCATTTCGACCGGCACTTTGCGGTCAACGTCCGTGGGGCCGTCCTCGGGTTACAAGCGGCGCTGAGTGCGATGGAGCGGGGTGGGTCAGTCGTGCTAATGGGGTCGATCGCCGACGCCGCAGGCATCACGCCCTACGGGACCTACTGCGCGACGAAGGCGGCGCTGCGCTCCTACGCGCGCACATGGACAGCGGAACTGGCCCCGCAGGGCATCCGCGTGAACGTGGTGGCCCCCGGCCCGACTGACACCGCCATGATGGCGAGCGTACCTGAGGAACAGCGAGCTGCACTGATCGTACCGATCCCGCTGGGACGCATGGCGCGTCCTGAGGAGGTGGCGGCGGCCACGCTGTTCCTTCTGAGCGACGAGGCGAGCTTTGTCGCAGGAGCCGAACTGTGCGTCGACGGTGGGATGCGACAGATCTAGGCCCTCAATCGCAGTTTCAACCTGTCCGCTTCGGCCGGTTTGCATCTCCGAAGCGAACCATCTCGACCTCAAGCCAATCGTAGAGCAGACCGGCGGGTCCCGACCCATACGAGCCGTGCAGAGAATTGTCCGGACATTCCGAAAGCGGTCGTTGTTGCCAGGTCGTTGGTCGATGAGGTGGGGCAATCGACACCGACGACACTCCACCTCAGCGCTACACCGAAATCCCGCGCTTACGTCGTCTGTCCACCGTCCACATTTAGGATGGCCCCGGTGACATGCCGGGCTGAAGGACTCGCCAGGAAGGTGACGGCGGCGGCGACGTCCTCTGGCGTTCCATACCGGCCGAGCGGACTGAGGCTACGCTGAAAGTCGGAGAACTCGCCGTTTGCCGGGTTCATGTCGGTATCGGTGGACCCGGGTTGGACCAGATTGACCGTGATGTCGCGCGATCCAAGTTCGCGCGCCAGGCCGCGCGTGAAGGAGTGCAGGGCGGATTTCGTCATGAAGTAGATCGCACCCGCGTCGCCGACGATGCGTTCGGCACCCGCGGAGCCGATCGTCACGATGCGCCCACCTGCGGGGAGATGAGGAATGGCGGCCTGCGCCGCGAGTAGGGGGCCCCGCACGTTGACGTCGAACAGGGCATCGATCGTCTCGACGCTGACCTCCGCAAACGTCGAGTAGAGCGCGATCCCAGCATTGTTGACGAGAATGTCCAAGCCCCCGAGCGCCTGGACGGCTTCCGCCACCGCCCGTTTGACCGCCGAAGGGTCTGCAAAATCCGCCTGGATGGCAGCCGCCCTGCGGCCCTTGCTTTCGATCGATTTTACCACTTCCGCGGCACGGTCTGCCGAACGCTCGTAGGTGATCGCCACGTCAGCGCCCTTCTCGGCGAGCGCGACCGCGATGGCAGCACCTATTCCGCGCGAGGCACCCGTGACGAGGGCACGCTTCCCAACCAGTTCCTGCATTGCCGGACCTTTCTGTATCGTTCGACACAGAAATGGCTAGGAGAGTTGGCGATTGGGGTCAAGGTATTTATATATCGAACGATGCAGAAACCGGATCAGAGACCAGAGCCCCCCGGAGCGCACCAGGTTCGAGGTCGTGGGCGCCCACGTGCGTTCGACCGTGAGGCGGCGCTTGCCCAGGCGACACGTCTGTTCTGGTGCAAAGGCTACGAAGCAACATCCATCACCGAACTTACGGAGGCGATGGGGATCGGATCGCCGAGCCTCTACGCCGCCTTTGGTTCGAAGGAAGCGCTCTATGCCGAGGCGCTAAGCCACTACGTCCACACCTACGAGGCGCTCGTATGGGGGCGGTTCCGGACGGCGAGGACGGCCCGTGAGGCCGTCGAGGCTTTTCTGAAGGACTCTGCAGCGGCCTTGACGGGCTCGGTCACCGACATTCCGCGCGGCTGCATGGTGACACTGTCCTCGGTCGGGAATGAGGGCCACGCCGAACTCGGCGATCTCGTGCGCTCGGCACGCGCCGGTACGCTGGAGAGCCTGCAGGCGTGCCTGGAGAGGGCTATGGGTGAGGGCGAGTTCCCGGTCTCCACCAACGTACGCGCTCTTTCCCGCTTCGTGCAGACCGTTCAGAACGGCATGTCGATCCTGGCCCGTGATGGCGCGAGCTGGGAAGAGTTGGACGCGGTCGCCGATATCGCGATGGCTGGCTGGGACGCTCGAATTGCCAAATCTATGGTCGACGACGTCTGATCTACTGGCCTCTTCCCGAAAGCAGACCGGTGACAATTCACCCATCCTGGCCGTAGAGCGGTCCGGCCGATGTCGACCCAACTCGGTCGTCGAGCGGACGGGCGGGTCCCGACCCAACCCGGCCGCCTGGATCGGCATGGGCGCTTCCCATAAGCGGTCATTGCTCGGCTGCCCGGCAACTTCGGCTAGGGGTGGTAAGCGGACGCTGGCTCTTCGTCCCGAAGTAGACATCTCGCGCGCGAACTGGTCCGTAGGCCCAGCAATGGCAGACAGCCTTGACGGGTCGATCAGGAGGAGCGTTCTACGGGTTTCGTCCGGGGCATGGATAGGCGGCCCGGAAGGCCTGTCGCATCGGCACGACGTAAAAAGCTGTCAGCTCGCTGGGATGCTGGATGACGTACAGTGAGAAGGCCGTCACAGCATGAATTAGTTTGACCTCGTTCGACGGACAGATGAAGTCACCTGCGATCTCCGTCGCAAGCATCGTCCGAACTGCTCCTAGACACTCGCCGAGATGCCGCATCGTATCTGCATCGTTCCGTGAGTAGCCTTTACGGGCAAATTTGATGAACTGGTTGCAACCGTAAATAATATCTTCAGTCTTGTCTCCGGCCGAGCAACCAAATGCTGGCGACGAGAGAGACATCAAGACGCAGGCCAAAGACATGAAGTGGCCGATTTTCTCGAAGTGTCTTATGCATCAATACGCGCTTTGAGGGCGCGATCTTCATTGGGGTCGCAATTCGCGGGTTTACATTTTTGATCTTATGCGGTTAAGTTTTAATTAAGCAGCAGGGCTGGTCACGATGTATTGAAGAATAAGATGCTGGTTGGGATTTCTGACCATCCCTTAGCAAGGCTTTCATATCCAGCAGTCTAGTTGCTGCGCCGGACCTCCCTGGGCGCGGGATCGGATTGCATGCCACGTCGAGGCCGAATGGATTTTCGTCGTGTCCGAGCTGCTGGCTGGAGCGTCATCGCGCGTGGCCAAGCGTTCAAGGCCGACCATCGCGGCGGCGTCGCCGTCATCTTCAGTCTCACCGCCGTGGTGCTGCTCGGTCTCGCAGGCGGCGGTATCGATTTTGCCCGCCTCGCAAACCGGAAGGTTCAACTTCAGTCGGCGACCGACGCCGGCGTGATCTTGGGCGGTAACACCCTGAAGCTCGCCGCAGCGAACGGCGGCTCCGTCACAGCTGTCACCGAGCAGAAGATCCGCTCCGACGCCCAGCCCGTAAGCGGGACGCCTTTCTCCGTCCAGGTCAGCGTCGGTGCCGATGGCACCAGCGTCTCCGCGCAAACCCAGGAAACGGTGACGCTGATCTTCGGCAAGTTCCTCGGCAAACCGACCGCCACAATCAGCGTTCATGCGCAGGCGTCCGTCGTGGGTAAGACGCGACTTTGCGTCCTGGCACTCGACCCAAGTTCGGCCGGCACGTTAACGGTTCAGGACCACGCATCGATGACTGCATCGACGTGCTCGGTCTACTCGGACTCGACGAACGCAAGCGGCGTTGTAAAGGGCGGACCAATTCCAGGCCGCTGTGGCGGAGTAAAACCAGGCCAATGGCGGCCGCAGCTTGAACGATGAAGGGGCCCGATCGGGCCCCTTCATCGTTTATCGCCGACCATGAGGCTCAAG
>NZ_VRUV01000218.1:0-7420 GCF_008039455.1 Methylobacterium sp. WL116 | reverse complement strand
GCCTCGAGCTGCGCGGCCTCGCCATCAGCCGGACCGGCGCCGGCGAGCCGATGCTGGTCGAGGTCGGGCGCCTGGCTCACGGCGGCACCGGCGCCGAGAGCGGCACGACCCTGGAGGCGATCGCGTTCGCGCAGGGCGGCCTCAAGGCCCGGCTCGCGCGTGTGGCGCTCACCGGCGTCTCCCTCGCCCCGACCATCGCGACCCTGCGCCGCCTCGCCAACCCGGACACCGCCGTCACCGACGAGGAGCTGCGCCGCCTCACCCCCGCGGTCGGCGGCCTGGCGCTGCAGGACCTGAGCCTCGACATGCCGGGCGCCCCGGCCCCGGTCGGCAAGGAGCCCGGCCGGACCGCATCCAGGCCTCCGGCCACCGCTAAGTCCGGCGATCCCCTCGCCACGCCCGCCGCCCCCGGTGCGGCACCGGTCCACCTCGCCCTGCGCAGCGGCGCCCTGACCTTCGGGCCGCTGCGCGACGGGGTGCCGACCGCGAGCCGCCTCGATCTTTCGGGCCTGACGTTCCCCGCGGCGATGGTCGCCGGCATGCCGGTGCTCGGCGCCCTGCCGGATTACGGCTATGCCGATCTCGACCTCAACCTCGTGGTCGATTCCGCCTGGGACGAGGCCAAGCGCGAGGTCGCGGTGCGCGAGATGACGCTGTCAGGCCGCGACATCGGCTCGCTGCGGCTCGCCGGGACGATCGGCGGCCTCGGGCCGGAGCTGTTCGCCTCGCACATCCCGGCGGCGAGCCTGCTGATGCTGACGGCGACCGCCAAGGCCCTCGACCTGACGATCCAGAATACCGGCCTGTTCGAGCGCTTCCTCGCGGCCCAGGCGAAGGCCCTCAGCCTGAAGCCGGAGGAGCTGCGCCAGGAATACGTGGCGGCAACCCAGTTCGGCGTGCCGGCGATGCTCGGGAACTCGCCCGCCGCCCGGGCGATCGGCGCGGCGCTGGGCCAGTTCGTGACGAAGCCCGGCCGCCTGACGATGACCGCGAAGGCGAAGAACGCCGCCGGCCTCGGCTTCGCCGATTTCGGCCTGGCCCGCACGCCGGGTGCGGTGCTCGACAAGCTCGACGTCGACGCCAAGGTGGAGTGAGGCCGGCCCTTCCGCTCGAAGGAACGCTATTCCGCGATGACGCCGGGGAAGCGCTGCGCCAGGTCCTGTCGCGTCGCATCTGCCCAGGCGCGGTCCCGCTGCGGCCGCGGCCGGTCGAGCGGGATGGTGGCGACGAGGCTCGCCGGGCGCGGGGAGAGCAGCAGCAGCCGGTCGGCGACGGCGATCGCCTCGGCGACGTTGTGGGTCACCATCAGCACGCTCATGCCGAGCCGGTCGACGGTGTCGACCACGAGGCCGCGGAGCGAGGCGGCGGCCGCGTCGTCGAGCGACACGAACGGCTCGTCGAGCACCAGGAGCCGCGGGTCGTTGGCGAGCGCGCGGGCCAGCGCCACGCGGCGCTGCATCCCCAACGACAGCGCGCCCGGATAGCGGCCGCGCCAGGGGGCGAGCCCGAGATGGGCGAACAGCCCGTCGAGGTCGCGCCCGCGCTGCGGCCGCGGCATCGCGAGGCGCACGTTCTGCTCCACCGTCCGCCACGGCAGCAGGCGCGGCTCCTGGAAGACCATGCCCGGCCCGGTCTCCGAGGCGCGCGGATCCGGCACGATGGAGCCGTCGTAATCGGCGTCGAGCCCGAGCAGGATCCGCAGCGTCGTGGTCTTGCCGGCCCCCGAGGGCCCGATCAGGCAGGCGATCTCGCCCGGCCGGATCGCGAAGGCGAGGTCGCGCACCGCCTCCACCGGCTCGGCCGAGGCCGGATGGTAGACCTTTCGCGCGATCTCGACCGTGAGGACCGCGTCGGAACCCGACATCTCGTCGACGGCGGCGGACATCTTATCGCCAGCGGCGGACATGCGCTTCGAGCCGCTGCAGGAGGAGGATGTCGATGGCGATCATCACGCTCATGAACACGATGCTGTAGCCGAGGATCGCGGCGACGTCGGTGCTCTGGACGAAGTAGTAGTTGATCGCGAAGCCGACGCCGTTGGGGCGGCCGAGCAGCTCGATCACCAGCACGATCTTCCAGGCCAGCGACAGGCCGGAGCGCGCCGCGGCCACCACGTAGGGCTGCAGCTGGGGCACCAGCACGTGGGCGACCCAGGAGCGCCGGTCGAACCGGTAGGTCCGCGCCATCTCCTCAAGGCCCGGGTCGAGGTCGCGCGCGCCCTCCCGCAGGATGACCGCGACGTTGGGCAGCTTGTTCAGCACCACGGCCAGGATCGCGGCCGACTCGTTCAAGCCGACCCAGACGTAGGCCAGCACCGTGATCACCAGGGCGGGCGTGTTCAGCATCGCCAGCAGCGGCGTGTCGAGCAGGGTGTTCAGGCGCTTCGAGCGGCCGAGCGCGACGCCGAGCAGCACGCCGAGCACCATCGCGAGCACGAACGAGACGCCGACCCGCGCCAGCGTGATCCCGACATTGGTCCACAGGTCGCCGCGCGCCGATTCCCGGCCGATGAAGGCCGCCACGGTGAGCGGCGTCGGCAGCATCCGCGAGCCCGCGGCTTGTGCCGCAGCCTGCCACGCGGCGAGCAGCACCAGCATCGAGCCGAGACGGGTGAGGATGGCGCAGCGGTTCGAGGCGCTTGCGCGGATCAACCGGTCTTCCCGTCGTAGTACAGGCCCGGCGGCAGGCCGGTGCCGGTGCCGACGAGGCGTTCGCCCCCGAGCCTCGACATCACCGAGAACAGCCGCTCGCCGTCGCTGCGCTCCTCGGCCAGCGGGCGGCGCGGGATGCCGGCGAGGTATTCCCGCTTCAGGGCCTCGAAGATGGCGTCGTCGTCGGCGGCCATCAGCGGGCGCACAATCTCCCAGGCGGAGGGGTCGGCCGCGAGCATGTCCTTGGCCGCGCGCACCGCGCGCACGAACCCGGCCATCGCCTCGGGCTTCTCGGCGACGGTCTGCGCCTCGAACAGGTATCCGATCAGCGCGAACGCGCCCTTCGCGCCGAGCGCGCGCATCATGTCGTCGGCGCCGATCAGCCGGCGGAAGCCCTTGGCCTCGAGGCGTGCGCAGTAGGTCCAGTAGGTGAGCGCGGCATCGAGCGACCCCTGCTCGAGCTTCAAAGCGATCAGGGGCGGTGCGCCGTAGGCGATCTCGGTCTTGGCCTCGATGTCGAAGCCGGCCGCGTCCTGCGCCTGGGCCTTGAGCAGCAGCCAGTTCTTGTCGAGCGGCCCGCCGCCGACGCCGAGGCGCTTGCCTTCGAGATCCTTGAGGGTCTTCACCGGGCTCGCGGCGGGCACCATCACGGCGCCCTCGGAGGTCGAGGCCGGCACGTAGCGCATCGCCCGGCCCTCGTTGCCGAGGCGGGCCGCCCAGAGCAGGTCCCCGACGATCACGTCGACCTGGCCGCCCATGAACGCGATCCGTGCCGCGTCGTTGCCGGCGAGCTTGACGAGGTCGAGGGTGAAGCCGTTGGCGGCGTCGAGCCCGCGCGCCTTGATCACCGCGGCTTCCCACGCGACCGTGCCGAACGGCAGGCTGCCGAGGCGCACGCTCGGGGCCGCCAGCGCCGGATGCGACAGCACCGGCAGGCCGGCGAGCGCGGCGGCGAGCAATCCGCGCCGTGACAGCATGGCGCCTTCTCCCTGGAGGTCTTGCCGGCCGGTTCGGCCTTGGGGCCGCCCCGGCCGGAGCGGTGAGGCTCCGACGCCGAGGGTGCCGTTGCCGAAAGGTCATAGGGCGCAGCACGCGGCCCGTCCACAACCGCCTTGCGCGGGAGCGGTGGCCGGGGCAGGCTCGAAGGGGACAACCGACATCGGAAGAGAGATCATGGCCGAGCCACGCGAAGGCGCCCTGGACGACGAGACCATCGCCGCTCGGATCGCCGCCGAGATCCCGGCCTGGCGCTACGAGGACGGGTGGATTCGCCGCACCTACAAGACCGCGAGCTGGAAGAGCACGCTGATGGTGATCAACACCATCGGCCACCTCGCCGAGGCCGCGTGGCACCACCCCGACCTGACCGCTTCCTACGCCTGGGTCGAGGTGCGGCTGATGAACCATGCCGCCAAGGGCATCACCGACAAGGACTTCGCGCTGGCGCGCAAGATCGAGGAGGTCGTCTCCTGGCAGCCGGGCCTCGAGGGCCAGGGCCTGGAAGGGACGCCGACGGACGCACGCTTCGCCTACGTCAAGTACGAGAAGTAGGCCGATCCTCACGACACGCTCATGGCATCGCGCGGCGGAGACGCTCGATTCCTTACGTGGGCGGCTCGATCTTGGCGGTGCGGTTCCGGCAAGGGGCCGCGCCAGCCCCGCGTGAGACCATGCCGAACCTTCGATCCGCCCTCGCCGCCGTCGCCGGCCGCCCGCCCGCCATCCCGGACGCGCCCGCTCTCAGCTTCACCATCGGGCAGGATGCCGGCGGCTGCTGGGTCGCGCTGGAGAGCCACGGGATCGCCGGCGGCCTGTTCCGCAACCGCGACGACGCGCTCCATTACGCCGGGGGCGAGATCCGGAACGGGCGCGGCGAGATCCGCTTCGCCACCGGCCCCATCGCCTTCAAGGCCGGATGCTGAGGCGCCCCGCGGTCACTGCGGGCTCTTCACCCGGCGGCACTCGGTCTTGAGGTAGGAGGTCTTGCCGATCTCGTCGCGCAGGTCCGTGCGGGCGATGATCTCCTGCCAGCCGTTGGTGCAGCCGAGCTCGTTCGCGACGCGGACCTTGCGCACCTCCAGGGCCTTGTCGTCGGTGCAGGCTTCCTGCGCGATCGCGTTGGCGCAGACGAGGACGACGGCGAGGAAGGTGTTCACGGCAAGGGCTCTCCCGCGGGAAGGACGTGGCAGCCCTACGCACGAGCCGTGCAGGAGGTTTCGCGCCGGGCGGCGCGGCGGCGTCGCCTTGCGTCGACCGGGCCGAGCTTCACGCCACGGCGACGACGCGGTCGGCCGCGTAGGTCGCGCCCTCGACCGGGTTCGCCACCCATCGGCAGCGCCCGATCGCCATGTCGTGCCCGGCATGAAAATGGCCGGACACCCACAGGACGGGCCGCGCGGCGTCTTCGAGGTCGTCGAGCACCGTGGTCGCGTAGAAGGCCGGCACCCACCACGGCACCCCCGGCGCATCGCGGAAGGCGTCGGCCGCACGCGGGCTCGGGGGATGGTGCGTCACCGCCACCGTCGGCCCGTCGAACGGCTGCGCCAGGGCCGCCAGCAGCCGGCGGCGCTCGGAGGCGTGGGCCGCCATCGCGTCGGCGGGAAGCCAGGCGGTGCCGTCGGCCTTGCGGATCGAGCCGCGGTACTCTCGCGAACCGGTGATCGGGTCGGTCATCCGCTCGGCCGCGTAGCTCACCGGGTCGGCCGGCCGGTCGGGCGCGTCCGCCGCGAGCCAGCGCCCGGCCAGGGACCAGTCGCTCCACAGGGTCGCGCCGACGAAGCGGACCCCATCGAGGACGCACGTGGCGCCGTGCTGCAGCAGGTGGATCCGGGCACCGGCGCCATTCAGGCGCTCGACCTCCCCTGTCAGTGCGGCGAGGAGCTTGGGGGCGGTTCGCGCGTCGCCGGTCGGCGCATAGTGCTCGTGGTTGCCCGGCACGAGCACCACCGGTCGGCCGCCGGCCAGCGCCAGCACGGCGGCGAGCCCGCGCTCGGGGTGGCCCTCGTACAGATCGCCGGCGCAGACCATCACGTCGAACGCCCCGCTCGGTGCGGCGATGAGATCGAGGCGGCGGCGCTCGAGATGGAGGTCGGAGATCGGGAAGATCCTCACGGGGGCGGTCCTGCTTCCTGGGCGGCGCGGCGCTCGGCGGAGGCCGCGCGAAGGATGTCGCTGGCCGAGTCCGCGTTGAGGATGGCGATCCCGGCCGCGGCGATCAGGTCGGGCCAGGGCGAGGGCTGCAGCGCGGTGGCGAGCCCGGCCGCGATGATCGCCAGGTTGGCGTAGGCGTCGTTGCGGGCCGACAGCCAGGCCGCCCGCGTCAGGCTGCCGGCGCCGTCGCGATGGCGCGACAGCATCAGGGCGCAGGTCAGGTTGACGGCGAGCGCGCCGAGGCCGGTGAGCGTCAGAGGAAGCGGCGCCGGCGCGCTCAGGTCCGAGACCTTCTCGTAGGCCGCGTAGGCGGTCGCGAGGGCCGGCACCATCAGGATGCCGGCCATCAGCGTGCCGAGGCGGGCGCGGTTGACCGCGCTCCAGCCGAGGCCGGCGAAGATCAGCAGGTTGATCGCCGCGTCCTCGAGGAAGTCGAGGCTGTCGGCGATCAACGCCACCGAGCCGATCGCCAGGGCGACCGCGATCTCGATGCCGAAGTAGCCGAGGTTCAGCCCCGCGACGCGCGCGACGACGGGGCGGAGCGGGGGGGAGGCGGTGGAGTCCACGCGGGCGACGGTGTCCGTTGACGGGCCGGGCCGCCTCTTCGCCCACCGCGCGCGGGCTGTCGACCCGGCCTCGGCGTTTCGCCCGGCTGGATTCGGCGCCCGACCTGTGCGAGGCGGGGCCGCGGCCGGACCGAATCCGTGCGGCCGGAACGAGGAGTCTCAGATGTTGCCCGAATTGCGCGTTCTCTACTTCGAGGACCTCGAAGTCGGGCTCTCGGAGACCCTGTCGAAGACGATCGCCTCCTCCGACGTGATCGGCTTCGCCGAGATCACCGGCGACCGCAACCCGATCCACCTGTCCGAGCACTTCGCGGCGCGCACGCCCTTCGGCACCCGCATCGCCCACGGCCTCTACACCGCCGGGCTGATCTCAGCGGTGCTCGGCACCCGCCTCCCCGGCCCCGGCGCGGTCTACATCAGCCAGACCCTGAACTTCCGCGCGCCCGTGCGCATCGGCGACACCGTCGACGTGACCGTCGAGGTAGCCGAGCTCGTGCCCGAGCGGCGCCGCGCGCGCCTCAAGTGCACCTGCTCGGTGGCCGGCGAGGTCGTGCTCGACGGCGAGGCCCTGGTGAAGGTGCCGACCAAGGCCGAGGCCGACCCGCTGGCGATCCGCATGGGCGGCCGTCCGCCGGCGTGAGCGGAGCCGGACCCTAGGGCCGCCGACCGCATGTCCGCCGACGCGCGGTCCGTGCAGCCGATCCCGATCACCGATCCGGCCGATCCGCGCCTCGCCCCCTATGCGGCGATGCGTGAGCGCGACCTCGTCGGGCGGGCCGGTCGCTTCATCGTCGAAGGCGAGGTCACGCTGCGGCTGATGCTGTCGCCGCAGGCCCGCTTCCGCACCGAATCGATCCTGTTGCTGCCCGAGCGCGTCGCCGGCCTCGCGGCCGCGATCGAGGCCGGCCCCGGCACGCCGCCAGTCTTCGTCGCCGACCGCGCGGTGATGAGCGCGGTGGCCGGGTTCCCGATCCATCGCGGCGTGCTCGCCGTCGGCATTCGCGGCGACGGCGTGCGTGCGGACGCGGTCGTCCCGCCGGCGCCGCGAATGCC
>NZ_VRUV01000217.1:0-7453 GCF_008039455.1 Methylobacterium sp. WL116 | reverse complement strand
GCCCCGGCGCGCTGACGTCGGCGGCGGAGCGATCCGGGCATGGCCCCCCAGCCCAGCTCAGGCGGCCTGCGCGGATCGCTCCGACCCGGGAAAGCCCGCCACCTCCGGCAGGCCTTCGAACCGGGGCTTGGCGAAGTGATAGCCCTGGAACAGCGTGATCCCGAGGTCGCGCAGGGCGTTGAACTCGGCTTGCGTCTCGACGCCCTCGGCCAGCACCGAGACGTCGAGGCCGCGCGCGATGGCGACGAGGCCCGCCACGATCGCGCCGCGCCCGGCATCGGCGTCGATGCCGCGCAGCAGGTCCATGTCGATCTTGATCAGGTCGGTGCGGAAGTTCGCCAGCAGGCTCAGCCCGGCATAGCCGGCGCCGAAATCGTCCAGCGCGGTGAGGAAGCCCTGGCGCCGGTACTCGGCGATGATGCGCTTCACGTGGGCGATGTCGCGGAAGCGCTCGTTCTCGGTGAACTCGAACATGATCCGGCGGTGCTCGAAGCCGACCCGGCGCGCGGCCTCGAGCGAGGCGCGGATGCAGGCCGCCGGCTCGTACACGGCGTTGGGCATGAAGTTGATCGACAGGCGCGTCCGGTCGTCCTTCGGGAACAGGCGCCCGGCGAGCTCGATCGCCTTGACCCGGGCGGCCTGGTCGAAGCGGTAGCGCGTCTCGTCGGTCACGCGGTCGAGGATCGAGGCCGCCGACTGTCCTTCCGGCCCGCGGACCAGGGCCTCGTAGCCCCAGACGCGGCCGTCGACCGTGTCCAGGATCGGCTGGAACGCCATGGTGAAGGCGAAGCCGAGTTCCTCGCCGTTGCGGCAGGCCCGGCACTTCCCGGCGGTCGCCTTCCCGTCGGCCGGCGCGGCGTCGGCTGGTCTGGCATCGGCACGCTCGGCATCGACGATCATGGGCTAGTTTCCGTTGCTCGACCCCCTCAAGCCTTCTGAAGAGCAAGTATCTCCACACTGTTAACGCGCCGGACTACATGCGTTCGGTCATCCGAGGATCAGCGATGAATCTCCAGAACTTTCGCTTCGAGACCGATGCCGACGGCGTCGCCCTGGCCGTCTGGGATTGCCCCGGCCGCTCGATGAACGTCATCACGCAAGCCGTGATCGACGAGATCGAGGCGATCGTCGACGCGGTCGTCGCCGATCCGGCCGTGAAGGGCTGCGTCATCACCTCGGGCAAGGACAACTTCTCGGGCGGCGCCGACCTCACGATGCTGCAGGGCCTCGGGCTCGAATACGAGAAGCTCAAGCGCGAGCAGGGCGAGGAGCTCGCCATGCGCCACTTCTTCGAGGCGTCGCGCCGGCTCTCGCTGGTGTTCCGCAAGCTCGAGACCTGCGGCAAGCCCTTCGCGGCGGCGGTGAGCGGGCTCTGCCTCGGCGGCGCGTTCGAGCTGGCGCTGTCCTGCCATCACCGCGTGGTCTCGGACGACCCGAAGACCCGCGTCGGCCTGCCCGAGATCAAGGTCGGGCTGTTTCCCGGCGGCGGCGGCACCCAGCGCGTGGCGCGGCTGATGCAGACCGGCGACGCCCTGCAGATGCTGTTCAAGGGCGAGCAGATCCGCCCGGCGATGGCCAGGAGCATGGGCCTCGTCCACGAGGTCGCGGGCAAGGACGAGATCGTGGCCAAGGCCAAGGCCTGGATCCTCGCCGGCGGCTCGGCGGTGGCGCCCTGGGACGTGCCGAAGTTCAAGGCCCCGTCGGGCAAGGTGTATTCGCCGGCCGGCATGATGATCTGGCCCCCGGCCAACGCGATCTACCGGCGCGAGACGCACGACAACTACCCGGCGGCGAAGGCGATCCTAGCCTCGGTCTACGAGGGCCTGCAGCTGCCGATGGACCTCGGCCTCAAGGTCGAGAGCCGCTACTTCGCGATGATCCTGCGCACCAAGGAGGCGGCGGCGATGATCCGCACGCTGTTCATCTCGATGGGCGAGCTGAACAAGGGCGCGCGCCGCCCGAAGGACGTGCCCGCCACCAGCCTGCGCAAGGTCGGCGTGGTCGGCGCCGGCTTCATGGGCGCCGGCGTCGCCTACGTCACCGCCAATGCCGGCCTCGAGGTGGTGCTCGTCGACCAGTCGACCGAGGCGGCCGAGAAAGGCAAGGCCTACGCCCACGCGCTGATCACCGGGCAGATCAACAAGGGTCGTGCCAAGACCGCCGACCGCGACGCGCTGCTCGCCCGCATCCAGGCGTCGGCCGACTACGCGGATCTCGCCGATTGCGACCTCGTCATCGAGGCGGTGTTCGAGGACCCGAAGGTGAAGGCCGAGGTGATCGCCAAGGTCGAGGCGGTGATCGGCCCCGACACGATCTTCGCCTCCAACACCTCGACGTTGCCGATCTCCGGCCTCGCCAAGGCGTCCTCGCGCCCGGAAGCCTTCGTCGGCATCCACTTCTTCTCGCCGGTCGAGAAGATGATGCTCGTCGAGATCATCAAGGGCGCGGCCACCGGCGACCGGGCGCTCGCCACCGCGCTGGACTACGTCCGCACGGTGAAGAAGACGCCGATCGTCGTGAACGACGCCCGCGGCTTCTTCGCCAACCGCTGCGTCGGCGCCTACATCCTGGAAGGGCACAAGATGCTCAACGAGGGCGTGCCGCCCGCGATGATCGAGAACGCCGGCAAGATGGCCGGCATGCCGGTCGGCCCGCTCTCGCTCAACGACGAGGTCGCCCTCGACCTCGGCCTGAAGATCGCCAAGGCGACGGAGGCGCAGCTCGGCCCGGACGCGGTCGACCCGGCGCAGAAGGCGCTGCTCGTCGAGCTCGTCGAGAACCAGGGGCGGCTCGGGCGCAAGAACCGGAAGGGCTTCTACGACTACCCGGAGGGCGCGCCGAAGCGCCTATGGCCCGGGCTGAAGGACCTGCAGCCGACCCACCTCGACCCGGACACCCTCGACATCGCCGAGCTGAAGCACCGGCTCCTCGTGGTTCAGGCGCTGGAGGCCGCGCGCACGGTGGGCGAGGGCGTCATCACCGATCCGCGCGAGGCCGACGTCGGCTCGATCCTCGGCTTCGGCTTCGCCCCGTTCACCGGCGGCGCCCTGTCCTACATCGACTTCATGGGCGCGAAGGACTTCGTCGCCCTGGCCGAGGGGCTTGAGGCCAAGCACGGCCCGCGCTTCGCGGTGCCCGACAACCTGCGCGCCATGGCCGAGAGCGGCGGCACGTTCTACGGCGAGGCGGCGAAGCAGGCGGCGTGATCGCCCTTTCCCTCCCCCACTTCAGGGGGAGGGAACTCACGGCATCGTGGGCGTTTGGATTCAACACGGCGTCCCGTCTCACCCCACCGCGGCCAGCCGGCGCCGCAGCACCTCGACGTCGGCGTGGTTGTTCGACAGCAGGTCGGTGATGTCGCCGACGACGAGCGCCTTCACGTGGCGGCAGCGCACTCCGTGGCGGCCGGCCATGCAGGTGCAGCGCAGCATCAAGCCGCTCCTGCGGTCCTCCAGCGAGACCTCGTAGCGGTTGCCGGTGCTGCCGCGCATGGCGAAGCGCAGCGCGTCGGGCTCGGCCGGCTTGAGCGCCCGCAGGATGCGGTCGCTGATCGCGCCGGCGCCCGCCCGCGGGATCGCGGCGGTCCCGTCGATCCGCGTCGCCGGCAGCGACAGCACCCGCGACAGGTCGGGCACGTCCGCGGCCTCCGTCTGCCGGACGGCCGCGAGCGCGATCTCGGCGCAGGCATAGGCGTCCTCGCCGGCGTCGTGGTGCTCGAACCGGATGCCGAGGCGGCGGGCGACCTTGCCGAGGCCGCAGCCCTCCGGGTCCGGGAACACGCGGCGGGCGACCTGCACCGTGCAGAGGTAGCGCAAGGGGGGCGCCGGCAGCCCGCAGGCCTGGAGCGAGGCCCGCAGCACGCCGATGTCGAAGCTCGCGTTGTGGGCGAGGATCAGCCCGCCGGCGAGGTCGGGCAGGAACTCGGCGACCGCCTCGCCGAAATTCGGCTTGTCGCGCACGTCGGCCGGGACGATCCCGTGGACGCGGATGTTGCCGGGCGAGAACCGCAGCTCCGGCGGCCGGATCAGCCGGGACGCGCGCCGGACCACGCGGCCCCCCTCGATCCAGGCGAGCCCGATCGCGCAGGCGCTGTCGCGTCGCTCGTTGGCGGTCTCGAAATCGAGGGCGACGACGGTCATGTGCCTGAACGGGACGGCCGCGGGGGTGTCATGACCCAGGTCTATGACCCGCGGACTCGCGCTTCAAGCGCCTGCGACCATCGCGAGCCATTCGTCTTCCGAGACGACGCGCACCCCGTGCTTCTCGGCATCCTTCAGCTTCGAGCCGGCGCCGGGGCCGGCGACGACGAGGTCGGTCTTCGCCGAGACCGAGCCCGAGACCTTCGCCCCGAGACGTTCCGCGGTGGCCTTGGCCTCGTTGCGGGTCATCTTCTCCAGCGTTCCGGTGAAGACCACGGTCTTGCCCGAGAACGCCGCCGTGCGCGCGGCCGCCTCCATCGGCGCCACCGTCACCTCGGCGAGCAGCGCCGAGACGGCGGCGTCGTTGTGCGGCTCGGAGAAGAACGCGATCAGCGAGTCGGTCGCCACCGGGCCGATCTCGCCGTCGTCGGCGAAGACCCGGTAGGCGTCCCCGGGTCGCTGCTCGGCCGCCCGCGCGATCGCCGCCCGGGCGGCGTCCAGGCTGCCGTAATGGGCGATCAGGCTGGCGCGCTGGCTGGTGCTGAACCGGATCCTGCCGGCGTCCGCCGGCGCGGCTTCGCCCTCCTCGGCATCGCCCGCTTCCGCCGGAGGTTCCGCGTCAGCCGAATGTGCCGCTTCGCCCGGCAGGCCGGCCTCGAGCAGCCGGTCGCGGGTGGTCGGCCCGATCCGCGGCACCGCTGAGAGCTCGATCCAGTCCGGCCCGGCCTGCGCGTCGGTCGCCGCCCGCAGCGCCGTCTTCAGCTCCGAAAAGTCCGAGAACCGCTTGGCCAGGGCCTTGGCGGTCGATTCGCCGATGTCCGGGATGCCGAGGGCGAACAGGATGCGGTTCATCGGCAAGCTGCGGCGCTCGGCGACCGCCGCGAGCAGGTTGTGGATCGCCTTGTCCTCCTCCTCGCCCTTCTTCTTGGTCGGCTTCTTCGGCGCCGGCGCCCCCTCCGCCCGGCGCTCCGCCGACAGGGCCTCGCGCCGCGCGACGATCGCCGCCTTCAGCGGCTCGAATTCGAGGGTGAACAGGTCGGCGGGTTGTTTCACGAGCCCGGCCTCGAACAGCACCTCGATGTAGGTCTGCCCGAAGCCTTCGAGGTCGAAGCCGTTGCGCGAGACGAAGTGCTTCAGCCGCTCGACCCCTTGGGCCGGGCAGATCAGCCCGCCGGTGCAGCGCCGCACCGCGTCGGGCTTACCGGTGCGCGGGTTGATCTCGCGGACCGCCTTGCTGCCGCAGGCCGGGCAGGTCTCGGGAAAGTCGAAGGGCTTCGCGTCGGCCGGGCGCTTCTCCAGCACCACGTCCATCACCTTCGGGATCACGTCGCCGGCCCGCAGCACCACCACGGTGTCGCCGACGCGGATGTCGCGGCCGTCGCGGATCGGCTCGCCGTCGCCGCCGACGCCCTTGACGTAGCCCTCGTTGTGCAGCGTCGCGTTCGAGACCACGACGCCGCCGACCGTCACCGGGCGCAGGCGCGCGAGCGGGTTGAGCGAGCCGGTGCGGCCGACGTTGATGTCGATGCCCTCGACCACCGTGAACGCCTCCTGCGCCGCGAACTTGTGGGCCAGGGCCCAGCGCGGGCTCCGCGACACGAAGCCGAGCCGCTTCTGCAGGGCGAGGTCGTCGACCTTGTAGACGACGCCGTCGATGTCGTAGCCCAGCGTCGGCCGGTCGGCCTCGATCCGCCGGTAATGCGCGATCATGCCGGCCGCGTCCGTGCAGGTGACGGTCAGCGGGTTCACCGGCAGGCCCCACGCGCGGAACCGGTCCATCACCCCCGATTGCGTTCCCTCGAACGGCGGCACCACCTCGCCCCAGGCGTAGGCGAAGAACTTCAGCGGCCGCGCGGCGGTGATCGACGGATCGA
This sequence comes from Methylobacterium sp. WL116, assembly GCF_008039455.1. Lineage (NCBI taxonomy): Bacteria > Pseudomonadati > Pseudomonadota > Alphaproteobacteria > Hyphomicrobiales > Methylobacteriaceae > Methylobacterium > Methylobacterium sp. WL116. The sequence goes on along the minus strand of NZ_VRUV01000217.1, from coordinate 1,440 downwards.
GCTGGCGCAGCGAGCCGGCGGCGGCGTTGCGCGGGTTGGCGAAGAGCGGCTTGCCCGCCGCCTCCTGGCGGGCGTTGATCGCGGCGAAATCGGCGTGCGAGAGGTAGACCTCGCCGCGCACCTCGCAGACCGCCGGCCAGCCGCTGCCGGCGAGCGCCTGGGGGATGTCCTCGACCGTGCGGGCATTGGCCGTGACGTTCTCGCCGGTCTCCCCGTCGCCGCGGGTGGCGGCGGTGACGAGGCGCCCGTCCTCGTAGCGCAGCGACAGCGAAAGACCGTCGATCTTCGGCTCGGCCGTGAAGGCGAGCGGTTCCTCCGGGCGGTTGAGGAAGCGGCGCACGCGGGCGACGAACTCCTCGACCTCCGCGTCGGCGAAGGCGTTGCCGAGGGAAAGCATCGGCACCGCATGGCGCACCTTGGCGAACTTCTCGGAGGGCTTCGCGCCCACCGACGCGCTGGCGATGCCGGTGCCGGCAAGGTCGGGGACCTGCGCTTCCAGCGTCTCCAGTTCCCGGCGCAGGGCGTCGTAGGCGGCGTCCGAGATCTCGGGCGCGTCCTCCTGGTGGTAGAGCCGGTCGGCCTCGGCGATCTCGGCGGAGAGCGCGGCGTGGCGCGCCCGCGCCGCCTCGGCGGTGAGCGTGTCGGCCTCCGGCGCGACGGATTCGACGCGGGCCGATTTCGGGGCGGCCGATTTCGGGGCGGCAGGCTGGGGCTTCGGCATCGGGCTCGAGACTTCCGCAGGGGGCGATCGGGCTTCTAACCGATTTCCCCCCGGCCGGGATCACTTGGAGACCGGGCCGAAGCGTCGCGCTTCACAGCGATCGCGCATCGCCGGGCCGCTGCCGCGGCAGGATCAGGTCCGGGCGCCGGACCAGCGCCGCCGCGCCGATCAGGACCAGCCCGGCAAGGAGGGCGACCCCCGACAGCGGCAGCACCGGCGCCAGCACGCCCGAGGCCGCCCCGCCCGCGACGGAGCCGAGGTTCATCACCGCCATGAACACCTCGAACTGCGTCGCCGCGCCGGCCCGGCCTCGGCTCGCCTGCATCAGCGCCGGCACCAGGGCGACGATCAGCAGGCCGGGCAGGACGTTGGTGAAGCCGAGGATCAGCGGGCCGGCCGATCCGGCGAAGCCGCCCGCGATCAGGCACGCGGTGGCGAAGAACGCGGCGGCACTCGCCGCGAACAGGGTGCGCAGGGCCGGCAACGGCCCGGCGCGGTCGCACCACAGGCCGATGCCGAGCGCTCCCAGGGTTCCGCCGGCGAAGGCGAGGCCGGCCTGGAGCCGCGACAGCCCGGCGGCATCCCAGCCCTGCGCCTGAACGAGATCGACCGAGAACGGCAGCTCGAACAGCGCGAGCGCCCCGTCGACCGAGAAGCACAGGGCGACGAGCCGGAGGGCGTTCGGCCGGCGCAGGCCCAGGGCCAGCCGGCGCAGGAAC
>NZ_VRUV01000216.1:0-7461 GCF_008039455.1 Methylobacterium sp. WL116 | reverse complement strand
CCCCCCAGCGGGCGGGGCGCGCATCCGCGGGGAACCTGTGAGATCAGCCCGGCCAGTATCCGCTGCGCCGGGCTTTCTTGTTCGATCGGCGGGCGAGTGAACCATCTGGATTAAGCAGCCTCACCTCTACAGGGAGCTCATCGGATCGGCCCCGCCGGCACCCGCCGTGCGGGGATTTTTCTTTGGCTCCTGTACCCCTTCAAAACTGCCACGGGGTAGGTCGACCCCAGCGCCTGTGGAGTTATGAAGTTCACCTATGTGATAGCAGCCACGGAAGGCGTGCCTATGATGCCGATCATCGCGGCTCTCGTTTTGGCCCGCCGCGCTTGAGAGACATAGGCGCTCTCGCCTTCAATGCGTGAGAGCCTGTGCCTCGCTACTTCTTCGACATCCATGATGGCGTTCACCGGCGCGACGATGAGGGCACCGAATGTGCCGACCTGCAAGGCGCTGTTCTAGAGGCCAAGAAGCTGCTTCCTGCCATCGCTGCGTACGATGTGCCAAAGGACGGTGAACGTCAAACCATAACGGTGCTGGTAACGGATGAAGATGGGCATGCCGTCTACTCGGCCGCCCTCACCTATGTCGGCACATGGCTGCTGCGGTAGAAGCTGGGCCCGTCGTTGCACCTTCAATTTTGAAGTGACTGCAGCATGGTGCTGTCTCGGTGTGAAAGGATACAATAGGGTCAGCGCGCTAAGTTAGCTTTTGTTGCATAAATTGGCAGGAACAGTTGACCTTATTAGGCGATTAAACTGTATCGTTGGCCGGTTTTAGGCGCTGGCGACTGCGAGCGTTCTGTGCTTCCGCCTATCCTCGCAGAGCGCGCGATGCCTCACTATCACTTCAACGTCCATGACGGCGTCGGCACCCTGGATCGTGAGGGCATGCTCCTCGCGGATATCGGGGCGGCCCGCCGGCAGGCCATGCTGCTAGCCGGGGCCTTGCTCGAAGCCGATGCGAATAGGCAGCGCGATGGCAAGCCGTGGCTGATGGAGCTCACTAACCAGGCCGGTGAAGCGCTGTTTCGCTTAGACTTTAAGATCACCACGAGCGTCCCAGGCGTATCCGCTCGATGAAGTGTCTCTATCCTCCCCGAGTCTTGCCTCAACCCCTCCGGCACTCGACGTGTAGATTTTTGGCGATGATACCGTTCGCACATACGGTGCGACTAATGGACCAGCCGACGTGAACTGGTCAATTGAGCAGTCGCCTTTCAGCAAAGTTCGCTAGCGGAGTATTAGTCGGGCGGTTTGATCCTTGGCACGCGCACGAGTGAGGGCTTCTAGCCCCCGCCAATTTGACGAGGGAAATCTGCTTGCCACGTTTCCACTTCAACATTTACGATGGCGAAGACTATTTAGATAAAGATGGATTTGAATTACCCTCGTGGGAGCAAGCCCGACATGAAGCAATTCGACTAGCTGGCGAGATATTTCAGCACACGGCAGGTAAGATCTCTCTAGGCGAAGACTGGAGAATGGAAGTCACCGACGAGAAAGGGTTAATCCTCTTCCGTCTAGACTTCACAGTCTTGGATGCGGCCGCAGTGCCGTCAAGGATGCTCTGATGCCGGTCGTCATTCCAGGCAGTTGGCTCGTCCTTGGAACGCTTCTATTACTGCAGAGTGCCTTAGCCGTATTGATGGCTTTCAGTGGTTGAACCTAAGAACGCCTCCCTCTCCGAGGCTGAAGAGGTGACAGCGCTCCGCCTGAAAACGATTGCAGGATTGCTTGACCTCCCCATCGCCCGCTTCTTCGATCAAGGAGCATCGAAGGGTCACGGGGACGTAATGGAGCTTCTCCGCTTGTGGCATAAGCTTCAAACCAACGAGGATCGTAGATCTGCCCTGGACTATCTACGATGGATCGCGGTGGACAGCGGCGACTAAGGTCCGGCGCTTGCCGACGATGCCCCGAAGCGCCCGATCCGCCCGCTCAACGTCGTTCACGCCCAGCTTCACCCGGTTGTTGTACCGGAAGTCGAACTCAGCGAGGTAGCGGTGCAGGTGCTGCTTGCCGCAGTGCTGGTATGTACCGCCTACCGCCCGAACTCCCACACCGGCAGGCCAACGGGCCGCCCCGGCCGGTCCCACCGGAAGGTCTGGTTCCCGTATCGGATCCAGGTGTCGCCGATCGCCTCGACACGGCGCGCGTTGATCATCAGGCCGCCGCAGTAGTCGACGCGGATCGCGCCGACCGTCGGATGCACGCCGAAGAGGTCCGTGGCCGTCCAGCCAAGCGCGATAGCGTCGTCACCGAAACGGTCAAGGAAATCGATCGCCGCCTCGCGCATCTCCTGCCAGCGCTGCGCCGAGAGCCCGGGACAGGGCGGCACCGTCGGCTTCATGGCCTCAAGCGCGTCGCGCCACGCCTGGACGTCGGAGGGCGTGGGTCGGATCGGTGCGGGTGATGCCATGGGTCTCGCCGGATGTGGGCCGGCGGGGATAGGGACATGGCCAAGCGGGCGCAACGCGGCTGACAGCCGCCGGCCGCGCTACTCCACCGACCGTAGCTTCGGCCCGGCGCCGGTGTGCGCGCCCGCGAAGTTCGGCCGCGTGGTGATCCGATCCTTCCGCCCGCAGGCCGAACACACCAGTCGTAGCGCAACGTCCGGCACGGGTAGGTCGTCGGGCAGGCCGTCGAACGGCATCGCACCGCTGTGCCCGCACTCGCAGAACACCAGCAGCCCAAGGGCGCCGTGAGCCCTGCTGTTGGCGATCGTGGCCGGCGGCTGCTCGATGCCTTCAGCGTCGTACCAGCGGCGGGGATTGCGGAGATGCTTCGGGACGCCCGTCACTGCGCTCGCTCCGGCCCCTCCACCAGTCCGAAGAGCCGCGCCAGCGCGATCAGTTCGCCGTCGGTGCATTCTTGGCCGTCGACCTGCCACAGGCCCAGATCGTCGCCGGTCGGCTCAACCGTCCGTCCAATCGCACGGAGGGCTTCGACGGCTTCGTGGAAGGGGTCGTCGCTCAAGGCGCCACCGGCCGCGCCAGCAGGATCGCGGTGCGCACCATGCCACTGCGGTACTGATCGCCGGCCTCTGGATTGGCCACCGCTTTCCGCGACGGCTCGTGGTCCTTCACCGCGCCGGCTGGGTCGACCGTGTGCCCACTCGCGAACCGGAACAGGCTTACGGTCGCGTCCTTCATAAACACGTCGACCGCGGCGTTCACCTCGTCGGAGGCGATCGTCTTGGCCTTGATGAGGTCGCCGGTCGTTGGGTCTGCCATGGGGTGAGTATCCGAGCATCCCGATTTGATCGACGGGCTTACCGAGGGGGCGACAGGTTGGAGCACCACTTGCCGCCTGCGAAGGCGGTGTGTTGGCTCCTTATCTCGCCTGCGCCTATCCGAGCCCCTACCGTTGACTTGGCCGTGCCTGCCGGCCGACATGCCATGTCCGGCTATGGCGCGCCCCGTGGCGAGTCGGGAGCCGGCATCAGGAGATGATCGCCGCGAGATAGACCCTGAAAAGCCAACGGCGCCGACCCCTGGCAGGGTGGCGCCGTCGAAAACCTGGGGCTGTGAGGCCCGCTGCGATGCCCCTCACAAGCCATGACCTCCCTCGGGAGTCAAGACGGAACCCGTTTCCGTCAACCGGTAGGCTTTGCCTGGACCCTAGCCGCGGCCCGTGAGGGACCGGGTTCGATGAACTACGCCTATGAGATCCGTCGACAGGCGGAGGCGGCTCCGCGTGCCGCGTTGCCGGCCGTAGCGTCCGCGTTGTGGAAGGCGTTCGGGGAGGGACACCTATCCGAGGCCGAGGCCGAGGCGCTGTCCGAGCTGATCGAGGCGCGGCAACTGTCAGGAACCGAACGGTCTGCTGAACAGGTCGAGAACCGCACAGGAAGCCTCAGGAGCCGCGCAGGCACCCGCCCGCGCACGGATGCCTCAATGGAGCGTCGTCGCCGCTGGGCGGCCTCTGGGCGGCTTCCTCCGGGCCTCGCGGCACGGTTCACACTAGCCGAGCAGGCGGTACTCTCGCTCGTCGCGGCCGAGACCACTCGGCGCGGAGACTGTCGGCTCGCGGTGGGTCACCTCGCGGCGATCGTCGGCGTGGCCGAGACCACCGTGCGCAACGCCATCCGGGAGGCCCGCAAGCTCGGGCTCGTCACGGTGGAGGAGCGGCGTATGACGGGCTTCCGCAACGACACGAACGTGGTCCGCGTCGTCTCGGCCGAGTGGACGGCCTGGCTGCGGCTGACGCGGAAAGGGAGGCGCGAAACGCTACCCCCCTCCTTCCAGGGGGGAGGGTACAAATCAGCGAGGCGCACGCATACTGATGTTCCATACTTTGTGAATTTAGGGGATCGGAACCCTCAAAAGGGCTGCCGATAGGCGGCGGGCGACCCTGCCGACAAAGCCCGATCTGAAATCCGAAAGGCGGGTAGAACCAGCCGAGCCATGCGGTAGCCGCACGCGGGCGTTCGCCATGTCGAACGCGAAGACCATGAGATGCTGATGAGCGACGACACGACGGCTCTGGTCCTGGCGCTCGCTACCGAGAACGCGGAACTACGCGCGGCGCTGGCCGAGGCGCAGGAACTGCTGATCGAGACCGCCGTCGATGCCGGCGAGGTGCATGCCTGTGTCGAGGAGTTGCAGGCCGAGTTGACCAAAATGCTTGTCGTGCGCTCCTGCAGGACGGCGAGAAAAATGCTGTTTGGATCGACCTCACAGGATCGTGAGATTTCAAGTTTGGAGCGAAACTTTCTCCCATTTTGATCCGTACCCGCACCACGGGCCAACGGCTTAGCTTATGCGGTTGTCCCGGGTATCTCCTCGGGCTTGTTAGATATCGGCACTCTATGTCCCTCAATCACCAACCCGGACACCCATCGCGCCGTCCGCGCCCATCCTTGGTTGTCGCCATGTGCCTCCTGCCGGTCCTACTCTGGATCGCCATCTACCTGGTCTCCGGCAAGGTCGTCTGGTTCTGACGCCATTCCCTCCGATCAGCGCTGCGAGCTCCTCGGACGAAGGTACTGCGCGAGAAGAAACCCGCCTTGCAGAGCGCTCAGATGAGCAAAGAGGATCAGGAACTCCAGCCAGCCGAGTCTCCATTGGATGACGCAGGCTGCAATGTACGCGGCAACGACGCACCCCGAGGCGAACAGGATTACCCATAGACGATAGTAGCACCCTGCTGCGATCCCAGCAGCGAACAGAAGCGCGGATGTGATCATTCCTTTCCAATCACATTCCTAGCGTTTCAAGCTTCTTAACATAATCTCTAGGATCATTCGGTCGATGACGCGGCAGACCCTGTGCGGATCTGTCTCGGAGAATGCACCTCAGGTGTGCCGTCACCCGGCGCGCCCTTCCCGTTTTCGGCGTGGGATACCAGCGGTACCGCGAAGGCAGACAACAATGCGCAACCGCGGTCAGCCCGATAAAATCCGCGACGCGTTTATCGTGGCTGGAGGCGCCATCATTGGCGCAGCCATGGTGGTCGAGATCCAGTTCCTAATGCCGCAGAACCCTCTGGCTGCCACGTTTATCGTGATTGGCGCTGCCCTGATGGCGACCGCTGCTACGCTGCACTTCTCGCGTTGGTGACCCGTGCCTCTGACCCGCTGAGGCCTGACAACAGCACCCGGTGGGTACCCTGCCGAAGGCTATCGCCGCTGCTTGTCCGCTTCCTCACCGGCGACCGCTTCCACCGCCGCGATTGCGTTCTCCAACTCCGCAATCCGCTTCAGCGTACTGTCGGCCGGCATCGTGTCGTACTGAGCCGCCTCCATGATCAGATCACGCTGGCGGGTTTTGAGACGGTCCAGAAGGGCATCGAGCTTGTGCATCAACGCCATGTAACGGCGGGTGATGTTCTCAACAACTGCGCCCCGGCCAGCATTAGGCCGGGGCGCGATGCGTTTCAGCTCGGCTGCTCCTCGGTCTCCTCAATGGCCGCCTCGTCGTCCATCTGAGGCGTAGGCGCTGGGCTCGACGGCGGATCGCCTTCAGGCTCCTGCGGTGCGGGCGAAGGATCTCCAATCGGCGCCGGATCCTCGCCCGGCTGCGGAGTGTCCGCGTCGATCATCGTCTCGCTCCCGTGGTGTTTCTCAGGAAGCAAAGTCCCGATGATCGACCACGTTCCAGCGGATTACAAAACCGGTGTTCGATACTCAGCCGAGTGGATGACCTCGATGCGTCATGGGTGGGGTCAGGCTTTTTCCGCCGGAGGTCGAACGATCTGAGCCTCCCGGTCGGGCCGGCACGGGTAGCAACATCCAATGCGTGTAGTCATTCCATGACCATCCCCGATCGTCCTCCGGATGAACTCCCTCTCCACGCATGTCCGCGCGGATGATGTGCATTTCGAATTTTACGGCTGAACCCTGACCGATCCATAGGCCTGCAACGAACCGTTGCCCGTCCCGTGGTGCGGTCTTCATCCCTTGCCAGCTCACGACTTTCCCCTTTGCCTTGGTTCGACGGACCAACGAGTTATTGAAGGCGAAGGTCCGCCATGTTTCCGGCAGCAATCTCGACATAGGCACTTCAGCGGCTATTTTGCCCGAATGCGTTATGTCCTCGCCGCCTTCGCCACGATCCTAACGGCTGGCGTTTGCGCGGCTGCGCCAACCGACGACGGGCAGCGAGCCGAGAAGATTGACGGGCTGGTGCGCATCGTCGGCGCACAGGCTGGCATCGTCCTTCACTGCCGGCAGTTCTATGCGATCGATGACACGGTGTCGGACGGCCTGTCTCGCACCGTACGGCCTACCCTCGATCAAAGCCTTGGGCCCAAGCAGGCTCAGACCGCTGTCGACGATGAGGGCAAGCGCCTCGCGCAGGAAATTGCGGAGGTCGGCCCCGAGCGCTGGTGTGCCGACCAGCGGAGCATCCTGAACACCGAGGGCGTCCGCGTTTTTCTGGACTGATCGGCCGTCCTGGTTGCGACTTGAATGGCTTAAAATGCCCTGGCGAGAAGCCGGTTTGCATGTCAGAGCGGTGCATGGCCCAGCCAGTCCCAAGCCCATGCGAAGTGAAGGTGGACGGGCAATGGCTCGTAGTTAGTCTCGCCGAAGCCTCAACCAGGTTCGTCGCTTCCGAGAAGCGGTGCCCGGCCTGTCATGGCCGCGTGGCAATCCCCGGCACGTTCACTTCGAGGGCAAAGCGAAGGCTTGACCATCGTCGCAATCACACCGGCTGCCCGCTTTTACCGAAAATCTACTGCGGTACCCCATCACCGCATCCGAACGCGGTCGAGTAGGCGAGTGAGCCTTCATGACTCCGGTGCGCTATCGACCCGAGCGTCGGAACAAGTTGCGCCGAAAAGACCTGAGCTTGCGGTGCAAGTCCGAACGGTCTGCGCTTTGACCGACCGCTCACAAAGCCCGGCAACAATCCGAGCTTTGCTGATCACATGGAAAGAAGCCGCTTAGGCGATTTATGCTCACAGAGACAGGCGCCGTGGATAGGGCGCACAATCTAACGATCAGTCAGATAAAAGTAGA
>NZ_VRUV01000215.1:0-7462 GCF_008039455.1 Methylobacterium sp. WL116 | reverse complement strand
AACCAGCGCGGGCGGCCGGGCGGCGCGGCCGCCGCGTCCACCGCGATCACCTCGAGGAAGGTCGCCGGTCCGAGGCGCAGCAGATGGTTGCGGGTCGCCATCTCGCGGTGGCGTCCGCCTCCGGGCATGTCGACGCCGAGGCCGTCGCGGACATGAGCCACGCCCGCGGCGAGATCCGGTGCGACGATGACAAGATGGTCGAGGGTGAGCATGGATCGATCCGCCGATTCGAACGATCAGGGTCCCAAAGCGACCGGCAACGCATTCCGAGGGGGCGTGATTGACCGTGACGACGATCGATCCCACCCCTGATCATAGAACCACAAACCGGGGGATTCCAAAGGGATCATCCCTTTGGCGGGGGCTCGGGGCCGAGCCCCGAGGATCATGCAGGGCCCTCGCCCGCACCCGCGAAAGATCTCGGGCCTTTCGAAACCCGGACGGGTCCGGGGAAGGATCCGTTCTTCACCGTCGAACGATCACCATGCTTCCATGGCACGCTTCAGGCCTCGGCGACCTGCCGTGACTTCTACCGCATCCCTGTCATCGACAGCCTTCGCCGGTTCCGAGCTGCCCTGCCGGCTTCCGAGGCGGGCGTTACAATCTGTCCCGCACCCGTTTGAGAAAACCTCTCAGCTCGGCGCCGTCGTGAAACACGATATCGGCGGACGAGGACCACCACAGTTTCCGCAAGTCTTCATCTGAAAATTCGTCTGCGGTGATCGAGCCGAGATATTCCCTCCGTCTTGCGCGTTTTTCCGCATCCTTCAAAGGCGATAAGACAGTACGGATCATTTCCTCTTCGCTCGACACGTCGTCGAGAAGATCCTGATAGAATTGCAGGCTGAAATCACAAAATTCCGCAGATAGCTTCATTTCGGCTGCCTTCTGCAGGGGGGAATGCGGCCCGGATAAGAAATCCGCTCGGGGAAGTCGGGTCATGTCTCGACTCGACGCCGATACCACGTTTATTGCGCAGATAAACAGTGATCTGATATGTGTGATTTGCGAATTTTAGCTATGCAATCATCCAGATGCAGCAACTCCAGCCTTCTTTAAATGGAACACAAAATCTGCAATCGATGGCGGATCGTGCGGGATATGGATATTTCATAGGATGGGTCGCGCATCGCAAGGATGAATTCGGGCCAGATATCAGAGCCGATCTCGCGCTCTTCTCAACAACTCACGCAGCCCAGCGCTATCGCGAAACACGGTGTCTGCGGACGACGACCAGACTTCTTGCAGCTCCCTATCGTCTACATGATCCCGCGTTATCTCATCGAGATACGAACGCAGGCGCGCGCGTTGTTGCGGATTTGAGAATGGGGACAAGGCCGAATTGATTAATTCCTCTTCTGTTTCAACGTCGTCCAATATGCCCGAATAAAATTGGAGTGAGAACTTTTCGAATTCCGGTGGCAGCTGCATGTCGATCCCCGTCACTCCGTGGATATGCGGCTCGGACGCAAGAGTCACGCGCCGAATTCAGGTCATGGATCAAGTAAAAACCAGCACTGCGATTATATTTGATATACAAGCTACCTTGATTGCAGCAGCTCGGCATCCGAGGCGTCGTCGCGCGTGATCCCGTCGAGGAAGTCCTGCAGGCGGATCCGCTCCTGGCCGGTGAACGGATCGAGCACGATGTCACAGACCTCGTCTTCCGTCTTCCCGGTCGTGTCTAGGTCCTGGTAGAAATCCAGGCCGAGCCGATGGAATTCCGACGTGGGTTCGAGGCGCGGCTTCGCCATGGCGTCTTCCCTCTTCCCTCTGCGGCGTCCGGACCCGATCCCTCGGATTCTCTGGTCAGAGCCGGTCGCGGGCGCCGGCCAGGAAGGCGCGGAGATCCTGCACGGTGGGGAAGTAGATGTCGGCGTCCGTCTCATTCCACAGCCGTTCCAACGTCGCGTCGGACGCCTCGCGGACGGCCCGGTCGATGAACTGCCGCAGGCGGACGCGTTCCTCGCCACGAAAACGTCTGAGACCGAAATCGTACATCTCCTCGAGCGTCGGCGCGATGCGATCGATGTCCTGGATGTACCAGCGGGCAAAGGTCAGGAATTCCGGGGCGGCCTGCATGTCGATCTCAGTCGTTGCGCGAATAGGCGGTATGGATGCGGTACCCGCGGGGACTGCCCGGATCGTGAACGATGAACATTCCGACACCGTAGGTCGTGCGCAGATACGGCTCGAGCTGCCCCGCCGTGTAGGCTTCCCGCCCGGTTCTCTATCCGAAACGGGATGTCATGAAGGCATCGTCTCTTCTACCGGTTGCGACGTCATCGACCTCCGCAGCATTCTGCTCCAGTGTCCGATTGATAAAGTCGTTCGCAGTCCCCACCGACCCGAACGAGCCATCGCGCTTCAGGCCGTAACTGATGACCGGGAACGTCCTTCTGCTGGCCAGGACGCGACCCATCATCTCCGCATCCGTCTTGCCGACATGCTCGCGAAGCGTATGCCCGCCGCGCGCCTCTTCCTCGGAGAGCAAGACCCTGTACCGGCGGTCGGCATCGTCCGAGACGTGAACGATCCGCGCATCGTCGGCGGAATCATGCCCGTCGCCCGTATCGCCATCCGTCCATTGGCCCCCGTTCGGGTTCCCGGCCGGCAGGCGGGGTTGGTCGGCGTGATACGCACGCAGCGACAGGCGCAACCGCAGGAAGGCGACCTCCACGCGGTACGCGGCGATCATCCATCTCGCCCGCACAAGGCCCGTCGCGCCTGACGCCATGGACTGCACCCCTCGGATCTTCCTATATTCCTGTATAGGAATATAGTCAGAAAGCTCTCATCGCGGTTCTCAAACGCGAAGCGCCGGAGCCTCGAGGAGGCTCCGGCGCTTCGTCGTGGGCGATGGGAGCGGGCGTCGAGCCCGCCCCGGCCTCAGAGCGAGTAGTACATCGTGAACTCGACCGGGTGCGGGGTCATCTCGTAGCGCATGACCTCCTCCATCTTTAGGGCGATGAACGAGTCGATCTGGTCGTCGGTGAAGACGTCGCCGGCCTTGAGGAAGGCGCGGTCGCGGTCGAGGTTCTGCAGCGCCTCGCGCAACGAGCCGCAGACGGTGGGGATCTTCTTCAGCTCGCGCGGGGGCAGGTCGTAGAGATCCTTGTCCATGGCCGCGCCCGGATCGATCTTGTTGAGGATGCCGTCGAGCCCGGCCATCAGCAGCGCCGAGAAGGCGAGGTAGGGGTTGGCCATCGGATCGGGGAAGCGGACCTCGACGCGCTTGGCCTTCGGGCTCTTCGTCCACGGGATGCGGCAGGAGGCCGAGCGGTTGCGTGCCGAGTAGGCGAGCAGCACGGGGGCCTCGTAGCCCGGCACCAGGCGCTTGTAGGAGTTGGTCGACGGGTTGGTGAAGGCGTTCAGCGCCTTGGCGTGCTTGATGATGCCGCCGATGTACCACAGGCATTCCTGGGAGAGGCCGGCGTACTTGTCACCGGCGAAGATCGGCTTGCCGTCCTTCCAGATCGACTGGTGCACGTGCATGCCCGAGCCGTTGTCGCCGAAGACCGGCTTCGGCATGAAGGTCGCGGTCTTGCCGAAGCTCTGCGCCACGTTGTGGATGCAGTACTTGTAGATCTGCATGTGGTCGGCGAGCAGCGTCAGCGTGTCGAACTTCATGCCGAGCTCGTGCTGGGCGCTGGCGACCTCGTGGTGGTGCTTCTCCACCTTCACGCCCATGCCCTGCATCGCGGCCAGCATCTCGCCGCGCATGTCCTGGGCCGAATCCTGCGGCGGCACCGGGAAGTAGCCGCCCTTGGTGGCGACGCGGTGGCCGAGGTTGCCGCCCTCGTAGTCGGTGAAGCCGTTGGTGGGCAGCTCGGTCGAATCGAGCTGGAAGCCGGTGTGGTACGGGTCGGCGCCGAACTTCACGTCGTCGAAGACGAAGAACTCGGCCTCCGGGCCGACGTAGATCGTGTCGCCGATGCCGGTGGACTTGAGATAGGCCTCGGCGAGCTTGGCGGTGCCGCGCGGGTCGCGCGGGTAGGGCGCGCCGGTCGAGGGCTCGAGCACGTCGCAGACGATGACCATGGTGGCCGCCGAGAAGAACGGGTCCATCGTGGCGGTCGCCGGGTCCGGCATCAGCAGCATGTCGGATTCGTTGATCGCCTTCCAGCCGGCGATCGACGAGCCGTCGAACATCGTGCCTTCCTCGAAGATCTCGTCGTCCACCAGGCTGACGTCGAAGGTGACGTGCTGCCACTTGCCGCGCGGGTCCGTGAACCGGAAGTCGACATACTTGACGTCGTTGTCCCGGATGGTCTTGAGCACCTCGGCCGCTGTCGTCATCGTGGACGTCCTCCTGACATTCGTGGGCCGCCGCACCGTGCCGTGCGCCGGACGTGGGCTCCATACAGCCCGCGACGCCGTCGTGCCAACCGAAGGGGCCCGGAAATCGTCGTCGCGCGCCGGCGCGCGCGGCCTCGGGCGACGGGCGGTGCCGCCGCATTGCCCGCGCCCGAGCCGCGCGAACCGGCCCGCTCCGAGCCCGACGCTCACGCGGAGTTGACTGCCTCGGCCGCGCGGGGACGGGAACCGCCGGCGGGACGGCGTTTCGCTGGCACGGTCCCTGCTAGCGGGGTCTCGGTCGTCGGAAGCCCCGGAGCGGCTGCCGTTCCCGCTGGCTTTTCATCGTTAACGGACGAGAGACTCGGAATGACGAAATACAAACTCGAGTATTTGTGGCTCGACGGGTACACGCCGGTCCCGAATCTTCGCGGCAAGACCCAGATCAAGGACTTCGACGGCTTCCCGACCCTCGAGCAGCTCCCGCTCTGGGGCTTCGACGGCTCATCGACCCTGCAGGCCGAGGGCGGCTCGTCCGACTGCATGCTCAAGCCCGTGCGCCACTTCCCCGATTCCACGCGCAAGAACGGCGTGCTGGTGATGTGCGAAGTGATGATGCCGGACGGCAAGACCCCGCACCCGTCGAACAAGCGCGCCACCATCCACGACGACCCGGGCGCCTGGTTCGGCTTCGAGCAGGAATACTTCTTCTACAAGGACGGCCGCCCGCTCGGCTTCCCGTCGACCGGCTACCCCGCGCCGCAGGGCCCGTACTATTGCGGCGCCGGCTACTCGAACGTCGGCCCGATCGCGCGCCAGATCGTCGAGGAGCACCTCGACCTCTGCCTCGACGCCGGCATCAACCACGAGGGCATCAACGCCGAGGTGGCCAAGGGCCAGTGGGAGTTCCAGATCTTCGGCAAGGGCTCCAAGAAGGCCGCCGACGAGATGTGGGTCGCGCGCTACCTGCTGCAGCGCCTGTGCGAGAAGTACGGCATCGACGTCGAGTACCACTGCAAGCCGCTCGGCGACACCGACTGGAACGGCTCGGGCATGCACGCCAACTTCTCGACCACCTACCTCCGCGAGACCGGCGGCAAGGAATACTTCGAGAAGCTGATGGCGGCGTTCAAGGAGAACCTCGACGACCACATCGCCGTCTACGGCCCCGACAACCACATGCGGCTGACCGGCAAGCACGAGACCGCGGCGATCAACCAGTTCTCCTACGGCGTGGCCGACCGCGGCGCCTCGATCCGCGTGCCGCACTCCTTCGTCAACAACGACTACAAGGGCTATCTGGAAGACCGCCGTCCCAACAGCCAGGGGGACCCCTACCAGATCGCCTCGCAGATCCTGAAGACGGTCGAGTCGGTTCCGACCCACTGAGGTCCGGGATTTCGGCCTTACGCGGCGGCGCGGGTCTTCGGATCCGCGCCGTCTTTCGTTCCCCGGGCGCGTGCCGGTCGGAACGCGGACCCCCCTCTCCCGGAGGGGAGAGGAGGCCCTTCGGCGCTTCGCGGAGAGCTCACGCGCCGAAGATTGACCAGCCCATGCGCTTGGTCAGGCTTTCCAGCGCGATCCGGCCGAGATGCGAGTTGCCGGATTCGTCGAGGCCGGGCGACCAGACCGCGATCGAGGCCCGGCCCGGGGCGATCGCCAGGATGCCGCCGCCGACGCCGCTCTTGCCCGGCAGGCCGACCCGGTAGGCGAACTCGCCCGAGCCGTCGTAGTGACCGCAGGTCAGCATCACCGCGTTGATGCGGCGCGCGCGTTCGGGCGGGATCACCGACAGGCCGGTGGCGGGGTTCCGGCCGGAATGGGCCAGGAAGCGCCCCGCCGTGGCGAGCTGCCGGCACGACATGCTGATCGCGCAATGGTGGAAGTAGACGCCGAGCGTGTAGTCGACCGGGTTCTCGACCACGCCGAAGGACTTCATGTAGTTGGCCAGCGCCACGTTGCGGAAGCCGGTGCGCTTCTCGGACGCCGCCACCGCCTCGTCGATGGCGATGGTCGGGTCGTTGGCGAGCGCCTGCATGAAGCGCAGGATCTCGCCCAGCGCCTCGCGCGGCTGGTGGCCGGACAGGATCACGTCGGTCACCGCGATCGCGCCGGCATTGATGAAGGGGTTGCGCGGAACGCCCTGCTCGCGCTCCAGCTGCACGATCGAGTTGAACGGGCTGCCCGAGGGCTCGCGCCCGACGCGCTTCCACAGGGCGTCGCCGACCATGCCGAGCGCGAGCGTCAGGGTGAAGACCTTCGACACGCTCTGGATCGAGAACGGGGTCTCGCTGTCGCCGGCCGCGGCGATGGTGCCGTCGGCATCGATCACGACGAGGCCGAAGGCCTGCGGGTCGACGCGGGCGAGCTCGGGGATGTAGCGCGCGACCGTGCCCCGGTCGGAGCGCTGCCGCATCTCGTAGGCGATCTCCTCGACCACGCTGCGCAGGTGCGGAGCGAGGCTCACGCGCCGCCTCCCGGCGCGGGGCTCAGATCGCGTCCGGCCCGGTCTCGCCGGTGCGGATGCGGATCGCCTCCTCGATGGTCGAGACGAAAATCTTGCCGTCGCCGATGCGGCCGGTCTGGGCCGACTTGCGGATCGCCTCGACGGCGCCCTCGACCAGCGCGTCCGAGAGCACGATCTCGAGCTTCACCTTGGGCAGGAAGTCGACGACGTATTCCGCGCCGCGATACAGCTCGGTGTGGCCCTTCTGGCGGCCGAAGCCCTTGGCCTCGATCACGGTGATGCCCTGGAGGCCGACCTCCTGGAGCGCCTCCTTCACCTCGTCGAGCTTGAAGGGCTTGATGATCGCTTCGATCTTCTTCATGCCGGACGGCCCAACCTGCGCTCTATGATGCCGAATTTCTATCACTCCACCGGTCCGGCCGCCACGCCGTTTTCAACCCGCCCCCGAGGAAACTGCCCATTCTGGTTGCATGAAATGCAAATCGTTTAGGCAATTTTGCCATGAGGGCCGATTGTTTGGGCATCGGCTGGACCGTGCACGGGCAGCGCGGCTTCGAACGAGACGGAAGTGACGTGATGGACGGCTCACGCCTGATGACGGTCGACGCGATGAGGACCGTCGATGCGACGGCGATCGCCGGGGGCACGCCGGGCATCGCCCTGATGCGGGCGGCCGGCGCCGCGGTGGCGGAGCGGGCG
>NZ_VRUV01000214.1:0-7471 GCF_008039455.1 Methylobacterium sp. WL116 | reverse complement strand
CGCCCGGCCCGACCGGGCGTCGCGCCGGCCCACCGCGAGGAGCCCGGCTTCCTCCAGGGCGGTGACGGCGCGCAGCGCGTGGGCGTGGGCGACGTCGAGGGCCTTGGCGAGGCCGCGGCTGTCGGCGGCCAGGCCGCCCTGTGCCGCCGCCAGCAGCACGGCCTCGATCGATCCGAGATCCGGCCGCCGGCGGGCGATCGCGTCGACCAGCGCGAGGAACGCGGCGTCGTCGGCCTCGCTCAAGCCGCCGCGGCCGCTTCCGCGCGCCCGCGCACCGTGACCAGCACCGACTTCGAGGTCGGCGTGTCGCTCTCGGCGCCGAAGGTCGAGAGCGGCACCAGCACGTTGAGCTCGGGATAGTAGCCGGCCAGACTCCCGCGCGGCATGTCGAACGGCACCAGCCGGAAATCCTCGGCGATGCGCGACGTACCGTCCGCATGCAGTCCGACCACGTCGACCCGCTCGCCGAAGCTTTCACGCAGGGTCGCGAGGTCGTCCGGGTGGCAGAAGATCACCCGGCGCTCGCCGTAGACGCCGCGGTAGCGGTCGTCGAGGCCGTAGATCGTGGTGTTGTACTGGTCGTGGCTGCGGAAGGTCTGGAGCACGAAGGTGTTTTCGGCCGCCGAGGCCACCTGATGCTCGGTCGCCTCGGGGAGCGCGTCGGCGGAGAAGTTGGCGTGGCCGGTGGCGGTCTCGAACACCCGCTCGGCGGCGAGATTGCGCAGCATGAAGCCGCGCGGGCGCCGCACCCGGACATTGTAGCCGGTAAATCCCGGGATCGTGCGCTCGATCCGGTCGCGGATGCGGTCGTAATCCTCGGCCATTTCCGCCCAGTCGATCCGGCCCGAGCCGACGGTGGCCGCGGCCATGCCGGCGATGATCGCGATCTCCGAGCGCAGCTCCTTCGAGGCCGGCTTGTTGATGCCGCCCGAGCCGTGGACCATGCTCATCGAATCCTCGACGGTCACGATCTGAGTCTTGCCGGCGGCGTTCCGGTCGATCTCGGTGCGCCCGAGGCAGGGCAGCACGTAGGCGACCCGGCCCGGCACCAGGTGCGAGTGGTTCAGCTTCGTCGCGATGTGGACGGTCAGCTCGCACGAGGCCAGCGCCTTGGCCACCAGGGCCGTGTCCGGCGTGGCGCGGGCGAAGTTGCCGCCGAGGCCGATGAAGGCCTTGGCGCTGCCGTCGAGCATCGCGCCGATGGCAGCCAGCACGTTGTGGCCGTGCCGGCGCGGCGCTGCGAAGCCGAACTCGCGCTCGAGCGCGTCGAGCAGGGCGGCCGGGGGCTTCTCGTTGATGCCGACCGTGCGGTCGCCCTGCACGTTCGAGTGGCCGCGCACCGGGCACAGGCCCGCGCCGGGCCGCCCGATGTTGCCGCGCAGGAACATCAGGTTGGCGATCTCGCGCACCGTCGCCACCGAGTGGCGGTGCTGGGTCACGCCCATCGCCCAGGTGGCGATCGACTTCGACGAGGCGACGTAGATCGCCGCCACCTCCTCGAGCACCGCGCGGGCGAGGCCCGACTGGTCCTCGATCGCGTCCCAAGTGGTCGCGTCGACCGCGGCGCGGTAGGCGGCGAGGCCTTCGGTGTGGCTGTTGAGGAAGGCGCGGTCGAGCACCGAGGGGCGGCCGGCGGCGAGCGCCGCGTCGTCGGCGGAAAACACCGCCTTGGCGATGCCGCGGAAGGCGGCCATGTCGCCGCCGAGCCGCGGCTGCAGGTAGTGGCTGGCGATCGGCCGGCTCGCGCCGCGCAGCATCTCGACGGTGTTCTGCGGGTCGGCGAAGCGCTCCAGGCCGCGCTCGCGCACGGGGTTGAACACGACGACCTTGGCGCCGCGCTCGGCGGCCTTGCGCAGGTCGGCCAGCATGCGCGGGTGGTTGGTGCCGGGGTTCTGCCCGACGACGAAGATCGCGTCGGCCTTCTCGAAATCCTCCAGGAGCACCGTGCCCTTGCCGATGCCGATGGCCTGGCCGAGCCCGATGCCGCTGGCCTCGTGGCACATGTTCGAGCAGTCGGGGAAGTTGTTGGTGCCGTAGGCGCGGGCGAACAGCTGGTACAGGTAGGCGGCCTCGTTCGAGGCGCGGCCGGAGGTGTAGAACTCGGCCTGGTCCGGGTGGTCGAGGCCGCGCAGCGTCGCGCCGATCTCGGCGAAGGCCGCGTCCCACGTCACCGCGACGTAGCGGTCGCTCGCGGAATCGTAGCGCATCGGATGGGTGAGGCGGCCCTCGCCTTCGAGGGCGTAGTCGCTCCAGCCGCGCAGCTCGGTCACGGTGTGGCGCGCGAAGAACTTCGGCGGCGTGCGCTTGTCGGTGGCCTCCCACGACACCGCCTTCACGCCGTTCTCGCAGAACTCGAACGACGAGCCGTGCTCCGGGTCGCCCCAGGCGCAGCCGGGGCAGTCGAACCCGTCGGGCTGGTTCGCCTTGAGCAGGGCGCGGGCACCCGAGAGCGGGGAGCGGCTGCCGAGGAGATGCTTGCCGCAGCTCTTCAGCGCGCCCCAGCCGCCTGCGGCCGAGGAGCGCTTGGGCGTGGCGACGGGGTCGGTCATGACGGGGCCTAAATCGGGTTTCGCGCGTGGCGATCACGCACTTGCGAGATAAGAGACCGCGTGGGTGCTTCTCAATCGTGCCCCGGCGCACCCCCCTCATGCGTCCGGCACGCGCGCATTTTTAACGGTTCTCGTTTCCGGACACGGCGAAGGGTCGGTCGATGCAGGCACGGGTTCGGATCGTCGCGGCGCTGGCGGCCGGCTGCGCGGTCGCGATCGCGATGATGGCGCACGACCGGGCCCGGGATGCCGCCTGGGCCGTCACGGCGAGCCAGATCGCCGACGCGCGGGCGCACGGCAAGCCAGGGGTGGAGATCGCACCCGGCCGCTTCGTCACGGAGCCGCTCCCGAGCGAGGGGGCCGCGCTGCTGCCGGTGAAGTGGGGTCTGATCGGCGCCGTCGTCGCCGGCGCGGTGCTGGTCGGGACGCGGCGGCGTGCGTGAGCGGACGGCAAGCGCTCCCGTGACTGCAAACGAAGCCGCGCCCTCCCTCCCCCCTCTGCGGGGGAGGGAAGGGCGCCGGTCTAAGCCGCCTTGGACAACGCCGTCGCGTCGCGCCCGACGATCTCGGCCAGGCTCGCCAGCCCCTCCGCCCGCATCCGCTCGAGCAGGCCGCGCTTGATCGTGGAGACGAGGCCGGGGCCTTCGTAGACCAGCGCCGAGTAGAGCTGCAGCAGGCTCGCGCCGGCGCGGATCTTGGTCCAGGCGGCCTCGGCCGAGTCGATGCCGCCGACGCCGACCAGGGGCAGCCTGTCGCCGACGCGCCGGTAGGTCTCGGCCAGCATCCGCGTCGAGGGCGCGAAGAGCGGACGGCCGGACAGGCCGCCGGCCTCCCCCGAGAGCTTCGTCTCGGTGAGCGAGGCCGGCCGCGCGATCGTGGTGTTCGAGACCACGAGCGCCTGAACCCCGCGGCGGATCGCGGTCGCGCAGATCGCGTCGAGCGCGTCCAGCGTGACGTCGGGCGCGATCTTCAGGAGGATCGCGGCCTTCGTGCCGTTCCGGGCCGCGGCCGCGTCGCGGGTCGCGACCACGCGGGCGAGCAGGTCGTCGAGGAAGGCCTCGCCCTGGAGGTCGCGCAGGCCCGGGGTGTTGGGCGACGACACGTTGACGGTGACGAAGTCGACCAGCGGCGCCAGCCGCCCGGTGCAGGCGACGTAGTCGGCGAGCCGGTCGGTCGCGTCCTTGTTGGCGCCGATGTTGACGCCGACGATCCCCGGCCGCCCGGCCCGTGCCCGCAGGCGCTCGGCGACGACGTCGAGGCCGGCGCTGTTGAGCCCGAAACGGTTGATCACCGCCCGGTCGCCGGGAAGCCGGAACACCCGCGGGCGCGGGTTGCCGGGCTGGGGCTTCGGCACCACGCCGCCGACCTCGACGAAGCCGAAACCCAGGCCGAGCAGGGCGTCGGCCGCCTGCGCGCCCTTGTCGAAGCCCGCCGCGAGCCCGACCGGATTTGGAAACCGCCGGCCGAACACCTGGACCGCGAGCCGAGCATCGTCGGCCGGCGGCGTGCGCGACGGCAGCAGGGTCAGCGCGCGAACGGTGAGGTTGTGTGCGTGCTCCGCGTCGAGACGGTGGAGGGCCGGGCGCAGCAGCGGGAACAGGGCGCCGATCATGCCGGAATCTCCGCGGGCAGCGCGGGCACGCCGTCGGGTCCGAGCGGCAGCGCGCTCACGCTGCGCACCGCGTCGAGGGGCAGGTCGCCGTAGAGGTGCGGGAACAGATCGCCGCCGCGGGAGGGCTCGAACCGCAGCGCGGGGCCGAGCGCCTCCGCCTCGACGGCGACGAGCACGAGGTCGTTCTGACCGGAAAAGTGCCGCCGCGCGGTCTCCGCGAGCTGCGCGGCTGTGGAAAAGTGGATGAAACCGTCGGTCCGGTCGATCCCGGCGCCGGTGAACCGGCCGAGGCCCTCCGCGTCCCGCCAAAGCGTCTCGGGACAGATCTTGTAGATCAGCGTCATCGCGGCACCCGGTCTCCGATGCGCCGTCGATAGGGTGCCGGGCCGCCTCCTGGCAACCGTTTCGGGGTGCGATCGGGCCAGCGGAACGGCGTGGATCACCCATTCGGCCGATTGCCTTTTTCAATCCGTAGTTCTACTTTCCTACAACTAGGCCGTGCGTCTCAGCGGTCGTTTTCGCCTTGGTCACGCATGCTGTCCCACGAGCAGATTTGGAATGCCATCGACCGTCTGGCCGAGCGCCACGGCTTTTCGCCATCCGGCCTCGCCCGACGTTCCGGCCTCGACGCCACCAGTTTCAACCGATCCAAGCGCGTCGGCGTCGACGGCCGCAAGCGCTGGCCCTCCACCGAGTCGGTGTCGAAGGTGCTGGCCGCGACCGGCGCCAGCCTCGACGACTTCCTGCGGCTGATCGAGGCGCGCGAGGGGCCGCCGCGCGCGACCGTTCCGCTGATCGGCCTGACCCAGGCCGGCGCCGGACGCCAGTTCACCGACGAGGGCATGCCGACCGGCGGCCCCGGCTGGGAGGAGATCGAGTTTCCCGATCTCGGCGAGGAGCGCGCCTTCGCCCTGGAGGTTCAAGGCGATTCGATGCTGCCGCTGTTCCGCGACGGCGACGTGTTGATCGTCTCGCCGTCGGCCGGCGTGCGCAAGGGCGACCGCGTGGTGGTGCGGCTGCATTCCGGCGAGGTGCTGGCCAAGGAACTCCGCCGGCGCACCGCGCGCACGGTCGAGCTCGCCTCGCTCAACCCCGAGCACGAAGACCGCAACCTCAACGTCGGCGAGATCGCCTGGATCGCCCGGGTGATGTGGATCCGGCAGTAGAGGCTGTCGGGGGGCGGTCGGTCCTCCGCTCCGTCGTCCCGGGGCCGCGCAGCGGAGCCGGGGATCCAGACCCGTCGGCGGCGCTTTTCCGAGCACGGCCTGCGGTTCTGGATTCTGCGTGCGCCTTCGGCGCCGCGGAATGACGCGATTGTGTTGAAGGGCCTGAGGCCCGACGCAGCCCCGGATGGGGCCTGCGAGAGACGGCGGACCCGCTTCTGCACTTGAGCGCCCGACCGCCGCCGCGTCCCGCGGCCGCGCTTCAGGCTTGGCCGTCCGGCGCGATGCGGCTATCGCTGAGCGCGTCGGGGCCGTCGCTCCGCGAGGCCGGACGAGAGCATGGCAGAGCCCGACGCGGACGCCTTCGACGAACCGGCGATCGAGGCCGGCTGGACCGCGCTGCTCGATGCCGCGGCGCCCGCCTTCCTGTTCGACCCGCGCCGGCCCGACGCGCCGATCGTGCACGCCAACCCGGCCCTGCTGCACCTCGCCGGGCTGGAAGCCGCGGCCCTCGTCGGGCGGAACGTCCGGCTTCTGGCGGCCGACCGCCGCACCCTCGACGACGGCGCCGAGTTCCTGGCGGCGCGCGGCGACGGCTCCACCTTCTGGGCACGCCTGACCCTCGGTCCCATCGCCGGGAGCCCGTACCGCCTCGGGCAGGTCTTCGACGTGACGCGCCGGCGCGACGCCGAGAGCGCCCTGGTGCTGTCGCGACAGCGCGAGGCGCTGGGGCTGCTCACCAACAGCGTCGCGCACGAGTTCAACAACTTCCTCCAGATCCTGATCGGCTACATCGACGGGCTGAAGCGCCGGCTCGGCGACAGCCAGGAGCCGTTCATCCAGCGGGCGATGAGCCGCTCGACCGACGCCACCGAGCGTGCCGCGATCCTCACGCGCCAGCTGCTGGCCTACTCGCGCAAGATCGCCCCCGACGTGCGCCCGATCGACCTCGACGCGCTCGTCGCCGCGACCGCGGAGCGCCTGCGCCCCGGCCTGCCCGCCGGCGTGCGCCTGGAGGTCGCCGGCACGCCCGGCCTGCCGCGGGCGATCAGCAACCCGCTCCAGGTCGAGCTGGCGCTCGGCCACGTCGTCACCAACGCCTGCGAGGCGATGCCGGACGGCGGCACGATCCGGATCGAGAGCTTCCACATCGCACCCGGCGACCGGTCGGTCCAGCGTCCGGAGGACGGCGCGGTCGGCATCCGCATCGCCGACACCGGCGCCGGCATGTCGCCGGAGATGCTGGCCCGGGCGCTCGCACCCTTCGCCACTAGCCGCGAGGCCGGCCGCGGGGCGGGGCTCGCCATCGTCCACGGGCTGATGAAGCGGCAGAACGGCACCATCGCCCTGGACAGCCGGGCGGGGGAGGGCACGCAGGTGCGGCTGGTGTTTCCGGCCGCGCCCGAGCGGGCCGCATCCGGCCCGCACTGACGATTCGTTCGCGATGCTGCGGAAAACATCGCGGACCGACGGACTAAAACCCCGCGCCCCGCGTCACCATCTTAATCGTCGGCGCTCGCGCCAGGACGTTTGACGACGTCCACGACGTTTCGAGATGATTAGAGGCGTATCGATGCTCACCTCCACCACGCGCCGCAAGCGTGCGGCGACCATCCTGGCGCTGGCGGCCGCGCTGACGGTCGCGGCGCCCGCCGTCGAGGCCCCGCGCGGCGCGTCGAGCACCGACGCGCTCGAGCTCGTCGCGGTGGCGCGCGACGGCAGGCTCACGCTGTTCCTCGACCGTGCCGACACCAACGAGCCCGTGGCCGACGCGACCATCGAGGCGAAGACGCCGGCGGGCAAGGCCGCCGCGGTCGCGGGCCCCGATGGGAGCTACCGCCTCGACGCCCCCTGGAGCGCGGTGCCCGGCGACTACGACGTGCTGTTCACGGTGACCGTCGGCGGCAAGACCGACCTGTTCCCGGTCGACCTCGACGTGCCGGTGCCGCCGGCCCCGACGCCCGAGCCCGCGCCGTGGCATGCCGGCCTCGCCGTCGCCCACGATTTCGGCGCGCACCTGCGCAGCGCCGACCCGATGCCATTCCTCGTCGGCGGCGCCGGCTTCGTGCTCGGCATCCTCGCGACGGTGCTGATGCGCGGGCGCCGGAGCGGCGCGGCACTCGCCCTCGTCGTGCGCGCGGCCGGGC
>NZ_VRUV01000213.1:0-7486 GCF_008039455.1 Methylobacterium sp. WL116 | reverse complement strand
CCGCCCGCTCGATGGTGAGGAGGGCGCCGGCGCCGTCGCGGCGCAGGCTCGCGCCGATCAGCACGGTGCCGGCCGGCAGGGCCGGGACCAGGCGTGCGTCGCTCTCGGTCAGCCTACTCGACCCGAAGCTGGTCTCGGTGCCGGCGCTCGCTGTGAAGGAGACCAGCAGCCCGAGGCCGGCCATCCAGGGCGTGAAGGCGGTGCCGAGCCCGATGAGGCCCCGTCCGCGTCGTCCTCGTCTCGTGCCCACGCCGAACCGACCCGTACTGGAAAAGCCACGCCCGACGATCCTCCCGGCTGGTTCCGGTACGAGGATGGCGGTCGCGGATTTATCGCGCGGTATGGTTGCGGAGGGGTTAAAGGCACCCGATCGACGGTTGCCCTCAGGCGGCGCGGACGACCGCGATGTCGAAGGTCGGGCCGTGCGGGCCCATGCGCTCGCGCATGGTGATGCGGTCGTCGGGCGTCAGGGTCCCGAGCGGTACGTCCCGGTCCGGCAGCACCACCGTCGTCGCCTTGTTGAGGTGGACCAGCACGTGGCGCTTCATCGGCAGCGAGGCCGCGGCCCAGGACTTCAGCTGCCCGTAATACGGCTCGCGCGTCCACGCCTTCGGCTGGCCGGGGTCGACCTGCACGTTCATGTTGCGGTTCACCGGATCGAGGCTGAGCACCATCTTGGCGCGATCGGGCTTCCACTCGGGGCCGAGCCAGCTCTCCGTCATCCACAGGCAGTGGAAGGCGCGGCAATGGTCGGGCCGGTCGGCATGGATCGCGCAGCCGCGCCCTGCCCGGGTGTGGCGGCACCATTGCCCGGCGACGCTCTCGACCGCGGGCACGTCGTAGACCTTGCAGCACAGCGTGCAGGCGCCGCAGGCGCGGCCGGGGGCCGGCGTCGCGACGATGGTGGCGGGATCGAGCATCGCGTCGAGGCTTCGCGGTTACGAAAGGGGCCCGGCCGAGGCCGCGCGGTTCTGCCGGGGTACCTGAGCCCGCATCGGGTCGGTAGTGTGGCGGGCCTACGCGCCACAGCACCGGATCGCCCGCATGCTCTCGAACCTCGCCGTCCGCGACGTCGAAACCCTGATCCACCCCTACACCAATCTCGATGCGCACCGGGGCGCCGGGCCGCTGGTGCTCGAGCGCGGCGAGGGCGTCCACGTCTACGACACGGAAGGCCGCCCCTACATCGAGGGCATGGCGGGGCTGTGGTGCACGGCGCTCGGCTACTCCAACGGCGAGCTCGTCGAGGCCGCCCGCGCGCAGATGGGCAAGCTCCCGTTCACCCACCTGTTCTCCGGCCGCAGCCACGATCCGGCGATCGAGCTGGCCGAGGTGCTGAAGGAGCTGATGCCGGTCCCGACCTCGAAGATCTTCTTCACCTCGTCGGGATCGGAGGCGAACGACACGCAGGTCAAGCTGGCCTGGTACCTGAACAATGCGCTGGGCCGGCCGAAGAAGAAGATCATCGGGCGCCAGCGCGGCTATCACGGCGTCACCATCGCCACCGCCTCGATGACCGGGCTGCCGGCCAACCACACCGATTGGGACCTGCCGCTGCCGGGCTTCCTCCATGTCGGCTGCCCGCACGTCTACCGGTTTGCCGAGCCCGGCGAGACGGAGGCGGCGTTCTCGCAGCGGCTGGCCGACGAGCTCGAGGCCACGATCCTGCGGGAGGGGCCGGAGACGGTGGCCGCCTTCGTCGCCGAGCCGGTGATGGGCGCGGGCGGCGCCATCGTCCCGCCGGAGGGCTACTTCGCGGCGATCCAGGCGGTGCTCGCCCGCTACGACGTGCGCTTCATCGCCGACGAGGTGATCTGCGGCTTCGGCCGCCTCGGCACCTGGTTCGGCAGCGAGGCGCTGGGGATGCGGCCGGACACACTCTCCTTCGCCAAGGCCCTGACCTCGGGCTACGTGCCGCTCGGCGGCGTCTCGATCGACGAGCCGCTCTACGAGGCGATGCGCGAGCAGAGCCGGAAGATCGGCACCTTCGGGCACGGCACCACCTATTCCGGCCACCCGGTCGCCTGCGCCGTCGCCCTGAAGACCATCGAGATCTACAAGCGCGAGCGCATCGTCGAGGGCGTGGCGGCGAAGGCGCCGCACTTCCAGGCGCGGCTGTCCGCGTTGGCCGAGCACCCGATCGTCGGCGAAGCGCGCGGCCTCGGCCTGATCGGCGGGCTCGAGATCGTCGCCGACAAGGCCTCGCGCCGGCAGTACGAGCCGAAGGCCGGGGTGGCCGCCCGCTGCGTCGCCTTCGCGCAAGCGGAAGGGCTGATCGTGCGCTTCCTGATGGGCGACCGCATCGCCGTCTGCCCGCCGCTGATCATCACCGCGGACGAGATCGACGCCCTGTTCGACCGCCTGACACGGGCGCTCGACCGGACCGCGGCGTGGATCCGCGCCGAAGGGCTGGAGGCGATGCCATCCCTCTAGCACCGTACTGCGCCCCCTGGAATGCTGCGACGCGGCAGCGCTTTCTTAAGCCTGCGTTCATCCCGGCTGCACCCTTATCGTTCATCCGCCGGCTCAGGACCCGGGGGATGATCTCGAATCGCCCGCCACCGCCCTGGAGCGGCGTGGGGGCACGAAGCGACGGCGCGACCGTCACGCGAACGACCACAGGACGCAAACCCATGTACGCCCCCGATGCGATGCAAGGTTCGGAGATGCAGGCCCAGGCTCACGAGCCCGAGCGCCGGCAGATGGACCAGGCCGAGGCCCGCTACGGCTTCCGTCCCCTCGCGCTTCCGGCGCTCGCCGCAGCCGCCCACTCGGTGAAGCCGGCCGGCAAGGTCGCCCCGCAGACCAACCGCAAGGGCGTGCTCGGCATCGTGCACGAGGATGCGCCGATCGACTGACCGATCGCGCGAACCGCCCCGTTCCCGACGGTTCGGTTCAGACTTTCTCGACGGGTTCGCGTCATCGTCGCCCGCTCCCAGCCCGCGCCGCGCTTTCGCCGGAGTGCCGCGCTAGGAGCGCCCGACAGACGCGAACCCGAGGCTTCCATGCTGATCCTGCCGAGCCGCAGGCAGGTCCTGACCGGAATCGGCGGCACCTTCGCTGCGGCGGGGCTTTCGACCGGTGCCTACGCCTTCGGCGTCGAGCCGCTGCATCGCCTCGTGGTGACCCGCTACGCCCCGCGCCTGCCGGGTTGGGCGCCGGGGCTCGCCCTCAAGGTCGCGGTGCTCGCCGACTTCCACGTCTGCGAGCCGTTCATGCCGCTCGACCGCGTCGCCGAGATCGTCGACGCGACGAACGCGCTGTCGCCCGACCTGATCCTCATGCTCGGCGACTATCCGGCCGCCGGCCGCATCGCCTGGAAGCGCGTGCCGCTGCCCGAGTTCGCGCGGCTCGCCGCGGGCCTGCGCGCGCCGCTCGGCACCTACTCGATCCTCGGCAACCACGATTGGTGGGACGACGCGGCCGCCCAGGCGGCCCGCGGCGGCGTGCCGGAAGCACGCCGCGTGCTCGAGGCGGTCGGCATCCCGGTGATGGAGAACGACGCGCTGCGCCTTTCCAAGGACGGGCACCCGTTCTGGATCGCGGGGCTGGGCGACCAGCAGCCGTTCCTGGTCTTCGACGACGACAGCGGTCGCGACGACCTGCCCGCGACGATGGCCAAGGTGACCGACGCGGCGCCGGTGATCCTGATGATCCACGAGCCGGACGCCTTCGTCGACGTGCCGGAGCGGGTGTCGCTGACGCTTGCCGGGCACACCCATGGCGGCCAGATCCGCCTGCTCGGCCGTTCGCCGGCGATCCGCCCGATCCACGGGCACGACTATTCCTACGGCCACGTCGTCACCGACGGGCGCCACATGATCGTCTCGGGCGGGTTCGGCGTCAGCCGCATCCCGGTCCGCCTCGGCGTGCCGCCCGAGATCGTTCTGCTCGAGCTCGGGTCGAGCCCGTCGCCCACCGCCTGAGCGGCGAGACGCCTCACGCGCCGGCGCTGGCCGTTTCGCGCACGCACGCTACGTTCCCGTCATGCGCGCGCTCCTCGTCGGCCTCATCCTCGCCCTGCCCGTCCCGGCGCTCGCCGACGAATGCGGCGACCTGATCGACAAGGTCGCCAAGGCGACGACGGCGAGTCCCGGCAACCGCAGCGCCGACTTCGCCAACTTCACGGCCGGCGACGGCACCACCCTGACGCTGTCCTGCGGCGGCCCGCAGCTCTCGTCGGTCGGCGCGCAGTTCCGCGGCGACGCCCCGCCCGACGGCTACTACGCCCTGTTCGGCAAGGCCGGCCACGCCGTCACCGGCATCGCGGCCGACGTGATCGAGACGGCGGCCCACAAGGCCCGCGAGGCCGCGAGCCGCCTGCGCCACAGCAACGTCGACGCCGGCGGCGCCCGCATCACCTGCTCCGTCTCGGGCACCGACAAGGGCCCCCTGACGATGTGCGCCGTGATCGAGCACAGCGACCGGAGCTGAGCGCGGAGGGCCGCCTCAATCGGCCGCCTGCTCCAACGTGCGGGCGACCCACTTGTTGAGGCTGATTCCGGCCCGGCGCGCCGACGAGACCAGCGCGCGATGCAGGCCCGGCTCGACGCGCACCACGAACTGCCCGGAAAAGGCCTTCTCCGGCTCTTCCCCGCGCTCGGCGCAGAAGGCTAGGTAATCCTCGACGCTGTCGGCGAGCGCCTGCTTCAGCTCGTCGACGGACCGGCCCTGGAACGTGATCACGTCGCGGAGATCCAAGACCTCGCCGTGAAAGATATCGGCTTCCGCATCGTATTCGACGGAGGCTTCGTAGTTCCGATACTGCATCGTCGTCATGGCGTGACTCCAGCCTCGATCAGGAAGCGTCGCACCGACTTGACCGCGCCCTTGTCCGTCTCCTCCTGCGGATGAGGCCGGTGAAACACCGCCCGCACCCCGTGCAGGGCCACCCGGATCCGCGACCCGCGGCCTTCCGTGATCTCCGCGCCGCACGCGCTCATCAGGGACTCAATGTCGGACCAGACGACACCCGAGCGCACGGGGTCGGCGAAGATCGCCGCCAGCGTCGTCCGATGCCGTCCGCCGAGCTTCATATGATATCAGCAGCCAGTATCACAAGACGTGCCTTCGCGGTGCGGTCGACGACCCGCACCTCGTTGCCTCCCGCCCTCAGAGCGGGATGTTGTCGTGCTTCTTCCAGGGCTGCTCCATCTCCTTGGTGCGCAGCATGCCCAGCGCCCGCGCGATGCGCTTGCGGGTGGAATGCGGCATGATCACCTCGTCGATGTAGCCGCGCTCGGCCGCCACGAACGGCGACAGGAAGCGGTCCTCGTACTCGCCGGTGCGCGCGGCGATCTTGTCGGTGTCGCCGAGCTCGCTGCGGAAGATGATCTCGACGGCGCCCTTGGCGCCCATCACCGCAATCTGCGCGGTCGGCCAGGCGTAGTTCAGGTCGGCGCCGACATGCTTGGAGGCCATCACGTCGTAGGCGCCGCCGAAGGCCTTTCGCGTGATGATCGTCACCAGCGGCACCGTCGCCTGGGAGTAGGCGAACAGCAGCTTGGCGCCGTGCTTGATCAGGCCGCCGTATTCCTGCGCGGTGCCCGGCAGGAAGCCCGGAACGTCGACGAAGGTCACGATCGGGATCGAGAAGGCGTCGCAGAAGCGCACGAAGCGGGCGGCCTTGCGCGAGGCGTCCGAGTCGAGGACGCCCGCCAGCACCATCGGCTGGTTGGCCACGAACCCGACCGTGCGGCCCTCGATCCGGCCGAAGCCGGTCATGATGTTGCGGGCGTAGGCCGCCTGGATCTCGAAGAAGTCGCCCTCGTCGACGACCCGGCGAATCAGCTCGCCCATGTCGTAGGGCTTGTTCGGGTTGTCCGGGATCAGCGTGTCGAGCGACTTGTCGAGCCGCAGCGGGTCGTCGAAGCTCTCGATCTCCGGCACGCCGTCGATGTTGTTGGCCGGGAGGAAGTCGAGCAGCCGGCGGATCTGCAGGATCGCCTCGACGTCGTTCTCGAACGCGCCGTCGGCGATCGACGACTTCGTGGTGTGGACCTTGGCCCCGCCGAGCTCTTCCGCGGTGACGACCTCGTTGGTGACGGTCTTCACCACGTCGGGACCCGTGACGAACATGTAGCTCGTGTCGCGGACCATAAAGATGAAGTCGGTCATCGCCGGCGAGTAGACGTCGCCGCCCGCGCACGGCCCCATGATCACCGAGATCTGCGGGATGACGCCGGACGCCGCGACGTTGCGCCGGAACACCTCGCCGTAGCCGCCGAGCGCCGCCACGCCCTCCTGGATGCGCGCGCCGCCGGCATCGAAGATGCCGATGATCGGGGCGCGCATCTTCAGGGCCATGTCCTGGACCTTGATGATCTTCTGCGCGTGCGTCTCGGAGAGCGAGCCGCCGAACACGGTGAAGTCCTTCGAGAACAGGAACACGGTCCGGCCGTTGACCGTGCCCCAGCCGGTGACGACGCCGTCGCCGGGGATCTTCTGCTTCTCCATCCCGAAATCGGTCGAGCGGTGCTGCACGAACATGTCGAACTCCTCGAACGACCCGTGGTCGAGCAGGAGCTCGATGCGCTCGCGCGCCGTGAGCTTGCCGCGCTTGTGCTGGGCGTCGACCCGCTTCTCGCCGCCGCCGAGGCGGGCGAGCGACCGGCGCTCCTCGAGCTTTTCCAGAATGTCCTTCATGGGTCGAGCGGTCCTGCCTCGGGCGTCGGAAGAGTCTTGTCTTGCCTAAGCTGGCCGAGGAGGCCGGCCCGCTCAAGCTTCGAAGCGCCTTAGCACGCGGTTCCGCGCCGGGGAATTGAACCTGATTTGGCGAGGCGACAAGGCGAATTTTCCGGTGCGCGACCGCTCCGGCAAAGCCTGGCCCGCCACCTCGCCGGGCGCGCCAGCGCGACCACTTCGCTCAGCGCGCGAGCGCCGCCACCTCGGCCGCGGCCAGGAACTCGACCTTGCGCCCGGCGAGCCGGGTCGCGGCATCCTCGTCGGCGCCCCAGACGGCAGCCTGGTAGGTCTCGTCGACATGGGCCGCGTCCCACCCCTCCTCCGCGGTGAGGCGGCCGGCGAGCACCGCCAGCGCGATCAGCAGAGAGCCGGTCAAGGTCGTCAGGGTGTGGAAGGCGGCGAGCCGGAACGGGTCGTCGATCGCCGACACCGCCCGGCGCAGGGCCGCGACCGAATCCTCCGGCTGCGTGACGTGCATCACGCCCTCGCTCAGGATCAGCCGGGCGCCCAGCGCCTCGCGCGCCCACGCGACGATCGGGTCCCAGGCTTCGGCTTGCGCCGCGACCAGGCGCTCGGGCGAGCCGGCGCGATAGGCGACGAGGTCGGTGCTGGCGTAGGGCCACAGATCCTCGGCCACCGCCGCCATGCGCGGGGCGACGCCGTCGATCGAGGTGTTGATCAGCCGCGTGAACGGCATCCCGGCCGGGTCGATGGTCTCGCCCTGGGCCGCCCACTCGGCGGCGAGGCGCTCGGCCAGCGCCAGCGTCGGCGCCGCCAGCGGGTTGCGCGCCGGCGTGTTGGC
>NZ_VRUV01000212.1:0-7489 GCF_008039455.1 Methylobacterium sp. WL116 | reverse complement strand
GCCGACGGCGAGCGCCAGATCCCGCCGCGGCAGGCCGATACCGAGGCGCGCCGGCGCGGCAAGCTGATCCACGCCCTGCTGGAGCACCTGCCGCGCCTCGACCCGGCCGCCCGCGAGAGCGCCGCGACCGCCTTCGTGGCCGCCCGCGCGCCGTCCTTCTCGCGCCCGAAGCGCGCGGCGATCGTGCAGGCGGCCCTGAACCTCATCGCGACGCCGGACCTCGCGCCGCTCTTCGCCCGCGAGGCGCGGGCCGAGGTCAGCCTGTCGGGGCGGGTCGTGGTCGCGGGCATCGAGCGGCCGGTCTTCGGCCGCATCGACCGCCTCGCGGTCGCCGACGGCACGGTGCGGCTCGCCGACTTCAAGACCGGGCGCCCGCCCGCCGAGGGCGCGCCGCCGCCGCGGCCCGAGACCGCGCAGATCGCCCTCTACGCCCGCCTGCTCGCGCGGATCTACCCGGACCACGCGATCCGCCCGATGCTGGTCTGGACCTCGGGACCGGTGATCCGGCTCCTGAGCGAGGCGGAGATCGCGGAGGCGCTGGCCGGGCTCGGGCTGGCCGCGGCGTGACGCGGCCGCACGTGGCAGGGTCCTGAGCGGCCGGGTCCTGAGCGCCCGGGTCCGCGCCTGCGGCGGGGTCCCCCTGCGGAAATGGCGGTTGCGTCTGGGGCCGAGAACCAGCATCAGGCGTCTCGTATTTCGGGCCGTTCGGATCGCCGCCGCCAGGTGGAGCGATCCGAAGCGCCGTCGCCTGTCGACGCCGTCCGTTATCGTCCAGGCACAGGGAACCCGACATCATGAAGACGCGCGCAGCCGTGGCGTGGGAGGCGAAGAAGCCGCTCACGATCGAGACCATCGACATCGAGGGGCCGAAGGCCGGCGAGGTCCTCGTCGAGGTGATGGCCACCGGCATCTGCCACACCGACGCCTACACCCTCTCGGGCCTCGATTCGGAGGGCAAGTTCCCGGCGATCCTCGGCCACGAGGGCGCGGGCATCGTCCGCGAAATCGGCGCCGGCGTCACCGACCTGAAGGTCGGCGACCATGTGATCCCGCTCTACACGCCCGAATGCCGCGGCTGTAAGTCCTGCCTGTCGCAGCGCACCAACCTCTGCACCGCGATCCGCGCGACGCAGGGCCAGGGCGTGATGCCCGACGGCACCAGCCGCTTCTCCTGCGTCTCCACCGGCGGCAGCCCGGGCGGGTCCGACACCCTGTTCCACTACATGGGCTGCTCGACCTTCTCGAACTTCACCGTGCTGCCGGCGATCGCGCTGGCGAAGATCCGCGAGGACGCCCCCTTCGACAAGGTCTGCTACATCGGCTGCGGCGTCACCACCGGCATCGGCGCGGTGATCTACACCGCGAAGGTCTGGCCCGGCGCCAACGTCGTGGTGTTCGGCCTCGGCGGCATCGGCCTCAACGTGCTCCAGGCCGCGCGGATGGTGGGGGCCGACAAGATCATCGGCGTCGACATCAATCCCGACAAGCAGGAGATGGCGCGCAAGTTCGGGATGACCCACTTCATCAACCCGAAGGAGGTCGGCAACGATCACGTCGTCGCGGCGATCCTCGACGCCACCGGCGGCGGCGCCGACTTCTCGTTCGACTGCACCGGCAACGTCCACGTGATGCGCCAGGCGCTCGAGTGCTGCCACCGCGGCTGGGGCGAGTCGATCGTCATCGGCGTGGCGGAGGCCGGCAAGGAGATCTCGACCCGCCCGTTCCAGCTCGTCACCGGCCGCGTCTGGAAGGGCTCGGCCTTCGGCGGGGCGCGCGGCCGCACCGACGTGCCGAAGATCGTCGACTGGTACATGGAGGGCAAGATCAACATCGACGACCTGATCACCCACACCATGCCGCTCGACGAGA
Organism: Methylobacterium sp. WL116; assembly: GCF_008039455.1. Taxonomy (NCBI): domain Bacteria; kingdom Pseudomonadati; phylum Pseudomonadota; class Alphaproteobacteria; order Hyphomicrobiales; family Methylobacteriaceae; genus Methylobacterium; species Methylobacterium sp. WL116. The sequence goes on along the minus strand of NZ_VRUV01000212.1, from coordinate 5,620 downwards.
TCAACCACGGCTTCGACCTGATGCACGAGGGCAAGTCGATCCGCTCGGTGGTGCTGTACTAGGACCGACACTCGGACCGACGCGCGCTTCCCTCCCCCCCTCTGCGGGGGAGGGAGGAGCCTGTATCGACCCATCGGCCGGTAACGGCCCCAGAGCCCCCAGGAGATCACCCCATGGAAACCGTCTCGAAGGCCCTCTCGCACGGTGGCGTCCAGGGCGTGTACAAGCATGACGCGACGACCACCGGCTGCCCGATGACCTTCGCGGTCTTCGTGCCGCCCCAGGCCAAGGACGGCCCGGTGCCGTTGCTGTGGTACCTCTCGGGGCTGACCTGCACCCACGCCAACGTCATGGACAAGGGCGAGTACCGGCAGGCCGCCGCTCGCCACGGCGTGATCGTCGTCGCGCCCGACACCTCGCCCCGCGGCGAGGGCATTCCCGACGAGGCCGGCAACTGGCAGTTCGGCTCCGGCGCGGGCTTCTACCTCGACGCGACGCAGGCACCCTATTCCGCGAACTACCGGATGTGGAGCTACGTCACCGAGGAGCTTCCGGCGCTGGTCGCGAAGAACTTCCCCGCCGACATGAGCCGCCAGGGCATCTTCGGCCACTCGATGGGCGGGCACGGCGCGCTCACGATCGCGCTGACCTATCCCGACCGCTTCAAGTCCTGCTCGGCCTTCGCGCCGATCGCCCAGCCCTCCACGGCGGGCTGGTCGAAGCCGGCCTTCGAGAAGTATCTCGGCACGGACGCGGCGGCCTGGCGCGCCCACGACGCCACCGCGCTGATCGAGGACGGGCACCACTTCCCCGAGTTCCTCGTCGACCAGGGCACCGCCGACAGCTTCCTTCAGGACGGGCTGCGGCCGTGGCTGCTGGAAGAGGCCTGCAAGAAGGCCGGCATCGCGCTGACCCTCAACATGCGCGAGGGCTACGACCACTCCTACTTCTTCATCTCCAGCTTCATGGACGACCACATCGCCTGGGCCGCCGCCCGGCTGAAGTGACAAAAAACCCTCCCGCGATCGGGCGATCGCGGGAGGGTTTTTGCTTTCGGCGTCGTCACGACGGCTCACGCCGCGACGGCACGCGTCGAACGATGATCGCGGTCGTCCCATCCATGAGGCCTTCGGCGGACATCGGGCCTCGACGTGCAGGATGACAGGGATGGACCGCGTCGCGGTGTCCCCGCCGGCGGCCGGCCTGAAATCAGCGCAGGGCCGTGACCTGCACGGGCGCCGCGTCCGCGACCTGCGACGGGGTCTGATCCGCCAAGTAGATCCGGCCGCCGACGAACAGAAGCGCCAGAGCCCAGAACACCAGGGCCGCACGGCGCGTCTCGCGGTAACTGCCGGCTGCGCCCACGGCCTTCGCATCGACGCAGGCGCGCGGCATCTCCATCGGCTCGCCGAAGGGATCGTAGGCGGTCGTGCGCTGGTCGAGCTGGGCGGTCATGATGGGAGATGTCGCGCTTGGCCGCCGCCGGATCAATGGTTGCGTCTTCCGAAGATTCCTTGACAAAGAGAGGCTTCTTCTCCGCCGGATCGCCGGTGTGGAAGTTCGTTCCTCGACGCATCCCCGGGTGCGGAATCCGCCGAGCGAGAGGCCGCGTGACCGCAGACTCGAAGCCGATGACCCCGCCCGCGCACGCCGCGCCCACGGTCGCCGCCGGCCCGTTCGCGCTGCTGCCGGGCATCCTCGTCTGCGTCGCGATCACCGGGATCGCGATGGGCGTGCAGGCGGTCGAGGAGCGCGCGCTCGACCATCCGTATATCGAGGCGCTGGTGATCGCGATCCTGCTCGGAATCGCGCTCCGCAGCGCGTGGGTGCCGGGGGCGCGCTTCCGCAGCGGCATCGCCTTCAGCGCCAAGCAGCTGCTCGAGCTCGCCGTGACGCTGCTCGGCGCCTCCCTGAGCCTCGGGGCGATCGTCGCCTCCGGCCCGGCGCTGCTCACCGGCATCGTCGGCACGGTGATCCTGACGATCGCGGCGAGCTACGGCATCTGCCGCCTGCTGGCGCTGCCGGCGCGGATGGCGATCCTCGTCGCCTGCGGCAACGCGATCTGCGGCAACTCGGCGATCGCCGCCGTCGCCCCGGTGATCGGGGCCGACAACAAGGACATCGCCGCCGCGATCGCCTTCACCGCCGTGCTCGGCGTGCTGATGGTGCTCGGCCTGCCGCTGTTCGTGCCGTTGGCCCACCTGTCCGACAACCAGTACGGCGTGCTCGCCGGGCTCACCGTCTACGCGGTGCCGCAGGTGCTGGCCGCCACCGTGCCGGTGAGCCTCGCCAGCACCCAGGTCGGCACCCTGGTCAAGCTGGTGCGCGTGCTGATGCTCGGCCCGGTGGTGCTCGCCTTCTCGCTGATCGCCCGCCGGCTGCCGGCCGAGGGCGGCGCGGCGGCCCGGCCCGGGCGCCTGAGCCTGACCAAGCTCGTGCCGTGGTTCATCGTCGGCTTCCTGGTGCTGGCGAGCCTGCGCTCCCTCGGCCTGATCCCCGACGCGGCCGCGCTTCCGCTGACGAGGCTCGCCGGCATCCTCACCATCGTCTCGATGGCCGCGCTCGGCCTGGGCGTCGACGTGCGCATCCTCGCGCGCGTCGGCGGACGCGTCACCGCCGCCGTCACCGGCTCGCTCCTCGTGCTCATCGGCATCAGCCTCGTGCTGATCCGGGCCCTCGGCATCGCCTGAGCGGCTGCGACGCCACCGCCGAGTCGGTCTATCGTCCGCGTTCCTCGTCCCGACGCCGTCACGAAGGATCAAACCCCATGCGCCTCGATGCCTCCGAACGCGGCGTCTTCCCGATCGCCCCGACGCCGTTCCACCCGGACGGCCGCATCGACCACAACTCGATCGACCGGCTGACCGACTTCTACGCCGCGAACGGCGCCACCGGCCTCACCGTGCTCGGGGTGATGGGCGAGGCGCCCAAGCTCGACCAGGGCGAGGCGCTCGACGTCGCCCGACGCTTCATCGTGCGGGCGAAGGGCCTGCCGGTGATCGTCGGCGTCTCGGCGCCGGGCTTCGCCGCGATGGCGTCGCTGGCCCGCAGCGCGATGGATGCGGGCGCGGCCGGGGTGATGATCGCGCCGCCCAGTTCCCTGCGCACGGACGACCAGATCGTCGCCTACTACGCGCAGGCCGCCGAGGCGATCGGCGCCGACGTGCCGTTCGTGATCCAGGACTATCCCCTCACCTTCACCGTGGTGATGACGCCGGGCGTGATCCGCCGGATCGTCAACGACAACCCGGCCTGCCGGATGCTCAAGCACGAGGACTGGCCGGGGCTCGAGAAGATCTCGGCTTTGCGCGGCTTCGAGGCGGAGGGCTCGATGCGGCACATTTCGATCCTGTGCGGCAACGGCGGCCTGTTCCTCGATTTCGAGACCGAGCGCGGCGCCGACGGGGCGATGACCGGCTACGCCTTCCCCGACATGCTCGCCGACGTGGTCCGCCTCTCGGCCGCCGGCGAGCGCGACGCCGCCCACGACCTGTTCGACGCCCATCTGCCGCTGCTGCGCTACGAGCAGCAGCCCGGCATCGGGCTGGCGGTGCGCAAATACGTCATGGCGCGCCGCGGGCTGATCGCCTCCGCCGCCCAGCGCAAGCCCGGCGGCACGCTGGGCCCGAAGGCGGTCGCCGAGGTCGAGTACCTGCTCGGCCGGCTCGCCCGCCACGATCCCCGCGCGGCGCTGGCGCCGGTCTGAAGCCTCGGTTCGCCGACGGATAGATTCGGAGGCTGCTCTCGCGCCTTTCCCTCCCCCCACTGCGGGGGAGGGAGACGCGTGCATCCGCTCCGATCGACCGGAGGCAACCGGATCAGCCCTCGCCATCTCCCCCGAGCGACCATTCGCCGACGCGGGCGAGGTGGTCGTAGTCGCCGTAGGACTTGGCGTACTTCGCGTAGGGCCGCGAGGTGTAGGCGGCCTGCCCGGTCATGAAACGGGCGACGAGCCCCCTCAGGCGGGTGGCGTGCTCCTCGACGATCTCCGCCACGGTGCGCGGATCGCCCTTCGGCGGCTTCACGGCCAGCGGCACGAACGGCTTCCGCCCGCCCGAGGCGTGGACGTAGAGCAGGTCCGGCGTCGCGTTCGTCGCCGGAAACCCGTCGAACGCGCCGTGCATCAGCATCGCCGCCTCCAGGGTGAGCTGCGGTGAGAAGCCGGCAAAGATCTCGCGGGCCGAGGGCGGCGCACCGGTCTTGAAGTCGACGATGCAGGCGCCGTCCGCCCCGCGCTCGATCCGGTCGGCGCGCGCCCGGAGCGTGAAGGTCTCAGGCCCGAGCGGGATCGCCCACCGTCCGAAGATCTCGGGCTCGACCCGCGCGAGGGTCGCCCGCCGCGCGATCTCCCAGGGAAGGTAGACGGCGGCCATGCGCTCGTAGCGCGGCCACCACTCGGCGTAGAGCTCGGGGTAGGTGTCGGCGGTGCCGGCGAAGGCCTCGACCGCGATCTGGTTGAGCCGTTCCCAGGCGATTGCGGGATCGGGCAGCGCATCGGGATAGCGCTCGGCGAATCGGCCGAAGATCGCGTGGATCATGGTGCCGCGGTCCCCCGCGCCGGGCCGCTCGGCCACCGCCTCGAGCGGATCGAGCCCGAGCACGTGGCGGGCGAAGACGGCGTAGGGGTCGCGCACCAGCGTCTCGATCTCGGTGACGCTGAGGCTGCGCGGGAACAGGGCCGGGTCGGGCTTGGGCTTCGGCTGGGTCAGGCGCGGCTGCGCGGGCGCCGTGTCGAGCACGCGCGCATAGCCGGCAAAGCGCCGGCCGGCGTCGAGGGTGGCCGCCCAGGCCGCCTCACCGGCGAAGGCGCGGATGCGCTGGAGAAAGCGCGACGGCACGGTCGGCGAGCCCTCGCGCTTGGCCGCGCGGGTGATCACCGCGTCGCGGCAGCCGAGGGCCTGGACGAAGTCGTGCGCCGCCTGGCCGAGCTGGCGCTCGGGCGGGTTGAGGCCGATGCGTTCGCGCATCGGCCGGTTGAGGAAGGAATCCGTGGTGGTCTTGCCGGGCCAGACGCCCTCGTCGAGCCCGGCGAGCACGACGCGGTCGTAGTGCATCAGGCGCGATCCGAGCGGATCGAGGATGCTCAGGCGCGGATGCGGCGCCGGCCCGGCGCAGGGCACGGTGCGATCGGCGGCGAGCGTAGTAAGGAAGGCGGGGTAGTCGTCGAAGCTCCCCGGCAGCAGCGCCGCGTCGGCCTCGGCGCGGTGGCCGACGAGGTTCCGCACGTCGTCGAACAGCGTGTCGAGGCAGTTCAGCGAGGCATCGGCGATCGGCTCGGCCACCTCCGCCGGCCGCGCCAGCAGCGCCTCGCACACCTCGGCATGGAGGCGCGCCGCCTCGACGAGATCGCAGGCGGCCGCCTCGGCGCCGCAGGAGCCGGCGAACGCGGCGAGCGGTGCGAACGCGGCCTCGAGCTGATCGAGGATCGTCGCCGCCAGGTCCCAATCGCGGTCGCCGAGGCGCTGCTTGGCCCGGGGCTGGTGCCTGTGCGGGGCGGCGCGCTGGACGGCGAGCGCATCCTTGAGCCCCTGGAAGCTGCCGGCCGGCGCCGGGCCGCGCAGCACGCCGATCTCCAGGGCCGCCGCGCCGCGCACGACGTCGCCGCGCGGGAGGCCGAGGC
>NZ_VRUV01000211.1:0-7558 GCF_008039455.1 Methylobacterium sp. WL116 | reverse complement strand
GCGAGGCGCTGGACCAGTTCGGATCGGATCATGCCGGTGCGGCCGCCCTCGCTACCATGCCGTCAGCGCGGCTTCGCCGGTCCGGCCGATCCCCACCCGTGGGCCTGGATCGCCTTGGTCAGCTTGCCCTGCATCTCAGGTGTCACCGACTGCATCCACTGCTGCGTTCCTACGAGCTGGGCTTGTGCGAGTTGGGGCTGGGCAGCGACCAGGCGCTTGCCGGTTGGGGTAGCGTAGAACGCGGCGATGACCTGCAGGTCGTCTTTGCCGAGGGCCGCAGCGAAGCCGCGTGCCTGGATGTCGAGCAGCTCGTCGAAGTGTGCCGTGAGGGTGGGCAGCACCACCTCCTGGACCAAGGCCTGGGCCTGATCCTGCTGCTTGACCCCGATCTGCTGCATCATGCCGACCATGGGTGCCGCCATCGCGTTCAGCAGCGCGGTACGATCCCCCTGCATCTGCGCGACGACCTCGCGCGCCGCCTTCAGAGTCGCAGGATCAAGTGTGACGGCTGGGGTGGCTGGCTTGGCTGCTGACTGCGCCATTGCCACGGTCGGGACGGAAACGGCGAGGCAATAAGCGATAAAGGCTAAGCGGCGCATTGGCTGATCCGATCGCGATTAGGGACGACGCAGCCCTGCGGCCGGACGCCTGCTCTCGTACCATGCTCGATGTCAGCTGCATCAACCGTCAACGACGCCAGTGACGATCCACTCCGCAACGTTGACTTAACGGTGTCACCCAGCCGACATGCCATGTCCGGCTATGGCGCGCCCTGTGGCGAGTCGTGAGCCGGCTAGAACAAGGGACCAAGGCCGCGAGAAAGACCTAAGCCCAAAACGCCAACGGCCCCACCCCGGCAAGGGTGAGGCCGTCGAAATCGAATGGGGTCCGGGGACCGCAGGTGTGCCCCCCAGACATCATAGCTCCCGCCGGGAGTCAATCGGGATCGCTTCCCGAGACGATGGCGTTTTGCCTTTTGCCGGGGACGGTTCACGCCGAGCCCCCTGCTTTGACGCGGCCCGAGCAGGGCTGTGACTGATGAACTACGCGACCATCGCCGCCGCGATCGACGCACCAGGCTAGGCGATCCAACGCCAACTGCGCCATCGGAAGTTCGACACGACCGCCGGTTACATCCAGAGCGGAAAGCTTTTTAAGCAGAACGCGGCCGGCATGGCTGGCTTGTGAGTTCCGCTGGGGTCTATTCTAGCTTCAATGTGACGACTTCGAAAGGTGGGTAGCGGAGCGGCACGCGTTTCAGTCCTCTTCCATCCGCAGAGATATTAGGCCTACATTCGACCCCAGGTCACCTTTCATGATGGGGGATCTCGTCCACTCGGCGGTGACGATGAACACCGAGAGCCGGCGGCCTGCTGAACCTGTCGGGCGCGGCCGGCACCTTCCAGCCGGGAGAGGCTGGCGAGCGACACGCTCAGCGTGATCAGCCTCGGTAAACCGCAATTGGGGGTTGGCATTGACGCGTTCCATGTACGGCGTACATGAGAGGGCATGAGGAATAACGCAGTCCGTCCCGCTCAGCGGCGTACGCGCGTCGGCAGCTTCGTTGCCGGCCTCAGCACCCTTGCGTCCATTTGGCCGGCGGTCTCACCCAATACGCGCGCACCATCCCGCACAGATCTAGAGGCCTTACGGGGTGATAGCGCGCGGATCGGAGACGACATGCGCCGTGTGATTGATCGTGAGCGTGCGCGTGTCGAGACGGCCCAAAGGTAACCCTCCGGCGCGGCAGCAGCCTTCGCAGGATCAGCAGCCTACCGTCATCGAGCGCAATGAATTCTGGCAGGGGCCTTTGCCACCGCCGGTCGTGCTCGATCAATTCCGCCAGCTCGTGCCTGATGCACCCGAGCGCATCTTCGCGATGTGGGAGCAGGAGGCTCAGCACCGTCGAGAGCTAGAAAAGTCTTCGCTCAAGGGCAATCTTCAAACAGTTCGGCTTGGCCAATGGGCGGCTATCGCCTTCTCTCTATCTGCCCTTGCCGTCGCTGCTCTCGCTCTCACTCTTGGTTATCCCTCCGCGGCAATGGTCATCGGAGCCTTGGATATCGCCGCGGTCGTAGGCGCCTTCCTCTACGTGCGCAGACAGAACGGGCAGTAGCTCGGCCACCGGAACATCCAGCCGGTCGCCGCCTTCGCTTCGTAGGTCATCCGTGGAGCACACCATGAGCAACAACGACGCGACTAAGACAGAGGCGATCGGCACCCTACCGCCTGGCCATCCGCTCGATCCCGCGAAGGCACCGGCGCCTCCGGCCGAGAGCGCGGGTCCCACCTCTCCCGGGCTGCCTAATCCGAAGCCGGATCGTGCGCCCGAGAGTGGCGGCTATGATGGGAAGCCGCCGTCGACCGGCTCTAGCAACTCAAAAGGCGGCTACGGGGCCGGTTGAGCCACCCCTAAGCCCGCCGCGGTCTAGCGGCGGGCTCTGTGGCCCCCTCAGGCAGCCATGCGGCCAGGCCGACCTAGGCCGAGCTCGCGCGCGAGGGCCGATCGTTTTTCGGAGTAACTCGCTGCGGTCATGGGGTAGTCGGCCGGCAAGCCGAAGCGTTTGCGGTAGCTTTGCGGGCCGAGCCCGTGACCGGTCAGGTGACGCTTGAGGGTCTTGTAGGGCTTGCCGTCGATGAAGCTGACCAGCCCGTCGGGCCGGATCGATTTGCGGATCTCTACCGGTGTCGGAAAGCCGACTTCCTTGTTCGAAACGCTGGTACCACCGGTGGCTGTCCCGCTGGCGATACCATTGAGCGCTGCATGAACGATGCTGATCAATGCCGGAAGCTCCGTTGCCGGCATGTGATTGTTTGAGACGTAGGCCATCACAAGTTTGCTGGCCAGCGCAACCGCATCGGCGCTTTGTGATTGATTTTTGTGCATCATCGGATTGTTCTTTCGGCTTTGATGCAAAACAGTATCGCCGATATAAAAGCCAATACAAGTCTCGCGCGTCAATAGAACGCATGGGTCGTTTGTGTTATGCATTCATGCCGCAAAGATTGAATAGCTTTGGCAATCGCAGCGGTAGGTCGGAGTCGGGGCGTCCTTATGGGCGGCCCCAGCTTCTCGCGCATCGCTCCGCGGAAGCGACGGCGTCGAGCGAGATGCTTTTAGCTGGTGTCGACATCCGGGTAGGTTCTTTCTAGGTCATTTCCTAGTTTAACTCAAATAAGAGATGCATCGCAGTGCTAGACACGCTGCTATATCATCCGCATGCCGCCGGTCCGGCGGCTTATCATGCTGCCGGCGCGGGCGTTGCAATGCATGGCGGCCTGGTTGCTGTTGCCGGTCGCCGAGGCGTTGGGGTCGAGACCGTCGCCTGGCGCCGCGACGCTGCCCGTGTTCGGACTGAGCAAGAGGCCGAGTGTCAGGGTCGCGCCGAGGATGAGCTTGTTCATGGATAGGGCTTTCCACGGCGTCATGCCGTCGAGCCGGAACAGAGACTGTCATGCCAAGTTCCTGCGTGAACGTGCTTTGGGGGTGTTCTCACAGTTTTATGAGGATACCCAATCGGCTTCAGTATTTTCCGCCAAGCTATCACTTGACGATCCGGCGGAGCGTGTAGAGCAGTAGGCCTGCTCTTGTGGAGGATATGGCCTTGGACGAACAAGTCGAAACTCAATCGACCAATTTCATCGAACTCGCCGCCGACCTCGTGGCGGCCTACGTGTCGAACAACAACGTGCCGGTGTCCGAACTGGCGAACGTGATCGCTTCGGTTCACGCGGCCTTTGCCGGTCTTGCGAACGGGGTGCCCGCCGAGCCCGCTGGCCCTGAGAAGCCGACACCGGCACAGGTCCGCAAGTCGATCACGCCGGACGCGCTGATCTCTTTTATCGACGGCAAGCGGTACAAAACGCTCAAGCGCCACGTTACCAAGGCCGGCCTCACGATGGAGACCTACCGCGCGCGCTACGGCCTGCCATCGGACTATCCCTCGACCGCCGCAAGCTACTCCGCTCAGCGGTCCGAGCTGGCACGGTCTCTCGGCCTCGGCCAGCAGCGGCGCAAGGCAGCCCCCATGGCCGCCGCTGCCGACGAGACGGTTGCTGAGGCGCCCAAGACCTCCAAGGGGAAGCCCAAGGCCGCTAAGGCCTCCGAGGCAGCCCCTAAGGCGCGTGGGCGGAAGAAGGCCACCGAGACGGCCTGACGCCGCTCGGCGCCTCGGCATGGCGCGTTCTGACACCCGTTGCCATGCGTCGGCTGCCGCTCGGAACACCCGAGCGGCAAGGAGGTTAAATCAGCAACACGGCCGGGCCCTGACCCCCCATCTTGATTCCTGGCAATGTAGCGCTCGACTACGGCTCATCTCCCGGTGGTCAAGCGCGAATTTTCGTCAGAAACATTCGGACAAGAAAACGCGACAATGCGTCAGGATCCTGCATGGATCGCATAAATGGGTGGTCGCGTTACTCTAGCAGATTGCTTAAGTAGGAGATCATCCTGATGAAACGACTTGCACTCGCATCGACCGCGCTTGTTGCTGCCCTCGCTTTCATGCCCGCGAGCGCTGATGCCCGTGGCTTCGGCGGCGGTGGCTTCCACGGTGGTGGCGGCTTTGGCGGTGGTGGGTTTCGTGGTGGTGGCTTTGGTCGTGGCGGGTTCGGCGGCGGCTTCCGAGGTGCTAGGTTCGGCGGTGGTTATGGCCGCGGGTACTATGGTCGCGGCTATGGTTATGGCCTTGGGGGCCTCGGTCTCGGGGTTGGGCTCGGCCTTGCAGCAGGCGGCCTTTATGGCGGGTACGGCGGCTACGGGTACGGCTATGACGACGGCTACTACGCCCCTGTAGGATACGGCGGTTACGGCTATGGCTATCGCCGTCCGCTCTATCGCTATGGCTACGGACCCTACGGGTACGGCTACTAAGTTAAGTTCTGCTTAGTGGTTGAAAGTATGAAGGCCCGATCGGTTAGAAAACGGTCGGGCTTTTTGCTGTCTTATTTCGGATAAATATCCGAGAAACTCGCCCACGGATTGTACGATCTAACAATTGTCATACTGCCTAACTCGCAACTTAGCGCCCCATTGTGGCACGCCGCGCCGCTTGTAGTTTTGATGAGGCCCTAACCGGGTGCTGCCATCCTACTCCAAGCCATGTTGCGTATCGGCCTCTCTGGTAGGATCCGGAGTTCCCCTGTCTCGTGAGCAGATCGGGACGGGGCCGAACCGTCCGACCGTCCAAGAAACCTTCAAATGCCACCTCACGATAGAACGCTCCTCACCGATGAGGCCCTTGATCAGCTCGCGCGCCTATGGTTCGCCGACGTGCGGGCCGAGCATCCCGAACCGCGCTTGAGCGGTCAGCAGCGGGATGCAGCCGGCGAAGTCGGAGCCGGAGCGCTCGATTGGTTGTTCGGTGGCAGTGACAGCGATACCGCCGGGGATGATGGCGGGGATTAAGGATGGGCAAATTTCGCCGCCCTAGCAGTCCCCCCATCTGCAACCGGGTTGGAGCTTATGGGTTGAGGAAGCGTCGCCTTTCGGCGGCTGAGGCTTCCCCATGCTCCTGATTGCGTCTCTCGTAGCGGGCACCTTTGCGCTTGCCGGCTCCTTCTCCCTCATCGCCATCATGGCGGAGTAAGGTAGTAGGCGCCCGCCAGTCAGTGATCGGATGGCGGGGCCGAACTCGTAGGCATTGAGCGTAACGCGCTCAACGCGGTCGCGACGAACGCTCAGCGCGCTCCGGCGGCGCCTGTCGACGGGCTGCTCATGCCCGACGAGCCAGCGCCCGGCGCACCGGTCCCTGTGCTCACCCCGTTCGCTCCCGGGGCCGTCATCGGGGTAGAGCCCGTGCCGCCGCCGGCGTTCGCGCCGCCCGGGGTAGCGAGTTCCTTCGGCTGGCCGGTGGTTGAACCGCCAGTGCTGCTGGTCCCCATCCCAGTTCCGGTCGTGCCCGAGGGGCCAGTTGCTTGTGCGAGCGCGGCGCCGGACAGCGCCAAGGTGAACGAGGCGGCGAGTACGAGTGTTTTAATCGACATAAATGTTCCTCACGCTGCGCCAATACCGGCGCGTTGATACTAAGACCAAACGTGCGCGCGGTCGTTTTTGTTCAATAATCTGTGCGCTAGTGACCGAGCCCTATCCGCCTTGCAGTCTCTCGGCGAATCCGTCCGGCACCTCGCCGAACTGACCTAGTGGAGTGACTCAGACGGATGGTTCAGGGCCTCGGCTGACGGCGGCGAGGATATCGGTGGCGGGTTTGGTCCGGACGAAGGGTCTGGCGCTCCGGTTGTGCTCGGCGATGTAGCGATTGATGGCCGCTTGCAGGTCGACGACGCCGGTGAAGGAGCCTCGCCGCAGCCGACGCCGGGTGAGCGCCGAGAAGAAGCCCTCGACGGCGTTGAGTCAGGAGGCCGAGGTCGGGGTGAAGTGGAAAATCCAGCGCGGGTGGCGGGCGAGCCAGGCGCGCACCTTCGGATGTTTGTGGGGGGCGACGTTGTCGAGGATGGCGTGGATCACTTTACCGGGCGGGACGGTGGCCTCACGGCGTTGAGGAATCGGATGAACTCGCCGTTTTCGGTGACGCTGCATGCAGCGGCCGAGCACGGTACCGGCCAGGACGTCGAGTGCGGCAAACAGTGTCGTCGTGCCGTGACGGGTATAGTCGTGGGTCTGGGCAGCGGGATGGCCGGGGGCGAGCGGCCGATCGGGACGGGTTCGCTCCAGGGCCTGGATCTGGCTCTTCTCGTCGATGGACAGCACCACCGCGTGGGCGGGTGGGTTCATGTAGAGGCCGACGACATCCTCGACCTTGGCGGCGAAGGCCAGGTCACGCGAGCGCTTGAACGTGCGCAGTCGATGCGGTTGGAGGCGGTGAGCGTCCCAGATCCGCTGCACGGCGCGCAACGATTGGTCCGCCCCCATTGAAGTGATCCGCCCTTTGATATGGCTTTTGAGCCTGGAGGACGGACAAGATGGCAAAGCACCCGAAGCCTGAGGAGATTGTCGCCAAGCTACGGCAGGCGGATGTGCTGATCTCACAGGGCCAGAGCGTTTCAGATGCAATCCGCGCGCTCGGCGTGAGTTCAGTGACATACTACCGGTGGCGGCGTGAGTTTGGCGGCCTGAAGTCGGATCAGGTTCGACAGATGAAGGATCTGGAGACCGAGAATGCTCGGCTGCGAAAGGCGATTGCGGATCTCACCCTCGACAAGCTGATCTTGCAGGAGGCGTCCCGGGGAAACTTCTGAGCCCTGCGCGCCGACGCGCCTGTGTCGAGCACATCATGCGGACGATGACCGTCTCCGAGCGCCGCGCCTGTCGGGCGCTCGGACAGCATCGCTCGACACAGCGCAAGGTACCGCGGGGCCGCGATGATGAAGAGGCGCTAACGGCCGATCTCGTGGCGTTGGCTGAGAAGTACGGACGCTATGGCTACCGCAAGATCAGCGCGTTGCTGAAGGCGGCCGGATGGTTCGTCAACGACAAGCGCGTCGAGCGCATTTGGCGGCGTGAGGGTCTGAAGGTCCCAGCCAGACAGCCCAAGCGGGGCCGGATCTGGGACAACGACGGCTCCTGCGTCCGTCTTCGCCCGGAACACCGCAATCACGT
>NZ_VRUV01000210.1:0-7613 GCF_008039455.1 Methylobacterium sp. WL116 | reverse complement strand
GCGCTCAATGGCGCGCCGGACCCTCGCCCGTGCTGGCCCGCGCCGATTCGGCCCCGCGACGGCCCTGCTCGGTGTCGAGCACCGGCGCGAGGCCGAGCTGACGGGCGAGCGAGACCAGATCCTTCAACCGTCCGGTCTGGGTCTTGCGGCGCAGGTTCAGGCGGTGGGTCTCCACCGTGCGGACCGACAGCATCAGGCGGCGCGCGACCTCCTTGTTGCTGAAGCCGGCGCTGAGGAAGCGCAGGACCTCGGCCTCGCGCGGCGTCAGCCCGAGGCTGTCGGCCGGCTCCGCGGACGGGGCCGTGCCCGCCTCGACCTCGCTCCGGGCGATCAGCCGCGGGGCGCCCTCGGCCAGGGCCAGCACGGCGTTGCAGAGGTCCCGCGGCGTGGCGGAGCGGGCCACGAAGGCGTCCGCCCCGGCCTCCCGCAGCGCGTCGACGTCGGCCGCGTTCAGCGCTTGGAACGCCACCAGCGTCCGCAGCGCCGGCAGGCGCGCCTTGAGGTCCACGAGGTGGCTGAGCCCGACCTGCAGCCGGGTCTCGTCCAGGAAGATCAGCGCGACGGTGTTGGCCGGGTCGACCTGGTCGAGGTCGGCCTCGCCGATCGTATGGAGCGCCGGCATGTGCTCCAGCGTCGCGCGGAAGGCGGGATTCAGCTCCTGGGGCTCGTCGAACACCAGGACGTCTACGGCCGTACTCATACCGCGCACCCTTCTTTCCCGGCATGGCACAATTCGGCCGGGGTCGGAAGAAGTGCTTCAAGACTCGTTCCAGACGAATCCTGCGGTCTTTTGCAGTCGACTTGTGTCGAAATCAGATACGGCGCCGGACTTATACTTAACGCGTGTCTCGCACAGGCACAGCGCGATCAACCTTAACGTCCACCCGTCTCCGTGACGACCGAGCGACGCAGGGCGGCGGGTCCCCGTGCCGGCGAAGCGGACCGGGCTTCAGCCGGCGCGGGCGAGGACGAGGTCGTTCTCGGCCGAGACGACGCGGTCGCGCCCGGAGGTCTTGGCCTCGTAGAGGGCGATGTCGGCGCGCTTGGTCAGCGCGGTGACGCTGTCGCCCTCGCACCAGGTGCTGACGCCGAAGCTGCACGTCATGCGCACGGGGCCGCGCGATCCGCGGATGCGGAGGTCCCTCACCTGCAGGCGGAGGCGCCCGGCGACGGCCTCGGCCTCCGCGAGGGAAAGTCCGGGCAGCACCACCGCGAACTCCTCGCCGCCGAGGCGCCCGACGATCCCCTGGGCGCCCAGAAGCTCGGCTACGGCCTTGATCGCGGCATCGCCGACATCGTGGCCGTGCTCGTCGTTGATGCGCTTGAAATGGTCGATGTCGGCGAGCACGGCCGAGAGCGCCCCGTGGTTGCCGGCGCGCTCGGTCGCCGCGCCGACCCGGGCGAAGAAGGCGCGGCGGTTGAGCAGGCCGGTGAGCGGGTCGGTCTCGGCGAGCCGGATCAGCTCGTTCTGCATCGTGGTTAGGCGCTCGGCCGCGCGCAGGCGCGCATGCAGCTCCTCGGCGCTCGGCGGCTTCTCGATGAAGTCGTCGGCGCCGCTGTCCAAGGCCTCAGCGAGGTTCCGCGCGTTGCGCGCCGACGACATCGTGACGACGTAGAGGGGGCGGCGCGCCTCGGCGAGGAGCCGGGCCGACCAGCACAGCTCCAGTCCCGTCACCGGCCGGACCTCGAGGCTGGTGATCAGCACCCGGACGCTCGGGGTCTCCTCCAGGAAATCGCGGGCGGCGGCCGAGTCCGTGAAGGCGCTCACGACGTGCCCGCGCGGTTCCAGCAGCCCGGTGATGATCTTGAGGACGACGCGGCTCGAATCGACGATGACGATGTGCATGGCGCGCGATACCGATGGAAACGGGTTCTGATGCAACCAGGCCTTAAAAACCTTAAGATGCAGTCTCGGCTCGCGCACACGTGGATGATCGGCGACGGAATCGTACGAACGCCGGTCGGCGCCGACGCGGCGCCGAGGACGAGCGGGAACCCCGATTGCGGGTGCGGGAGGCGAGCGTGACCGCGACAGGAAGGTCGGAGGGGGCGGAGGCGGCGCCGTACCCGCGCACGCCGGACGGGCGCTACTTCGTCGTCCGGGAGCGGCTCTGGCGCTGCACCGACCCGCGCCTGCCGGAAGCGGCCCGGCAACGCCACGTCGACGCGCTGATGGATGCGCGCCGCGCCGTCGGGGCGGCCAAGCGCGCCGAACGGAAGGGCGATCCCCAGGCTCCGGCGCTGCTGCGGTCGGCGCGCGGCGCCGTGCAGGCCGCCAAGGAAGCCCTCGGCGAGCGCGGGCCGGTCTGGTGGACGGATGGAGCCGAGGACCAGGGCGGGCGCCATCCGCGCAACACGCCCTATGCCGCGTGGTACGCGGCGCTCACCGAGCCCGAACGCCGCTGACGCTCAGCGCCGCGGCACGGAGACCGTGACGACCGAGACGCCGTTCCCGGACTGGACCTGCCCGCCCGAGGTCCAGGCGCCATCGCGTCCGCGCGACAGGATGCGCGGCCCCTGCCCGCGGCGGGAGGCCGGGTGAAGGCCGGGGTTGATCACGGTCAGGCTCGGCGCCGCCACCGGTGCCTCGCGCACGCCCGAGATCGTCGGGATGCCGTAGGTGCCGTAGCTCCAGGGGGCCGGGACGATGCGGTTCGGCGAGGGCACGCTGCTGAAGGGCGCACCGATATACGCACCGCGCACCGCCTCGTCGGCGAAGCCGTACCCGACCGGACCGCCATAGGCCGAGCCGTAGCCGTAGGGTGCGACGCGCACGGTCTCGGCGTGCGCGGCCCCGACGCCGAGCGACAGGGCGGCGGCGAGCGCGAACCGGGCGGCGATCCGCGAGCGGGACGGATGGTGACGGGTCATGGATCGCAACTCCGGTCGGGACGCTGACATGCGGGGCAAACCCCGGTCTCGCCGATCTCGTTCCGGTCGGCCCGCCCAAGCCACGGGCGAAGACTGCTTAAACCGCGCGGCGAGCGCTGTTGCCCACAGAATTGCGCGCGGCGCCGAAGTCGATCCCGCTCAACGGCAAGTGGTGATACGGCGAACGATCCAGCCTTCGCCCTCGACCCAGAGACGACGGCGGATCCGGCTGCAGGTGCCGCCGTCGTCCTCGCCCTCGGTGGCCGAGACCGGACGGACGGGGGGCGTCACCTCGGCGACCTTGGTCACGGTCGCGGTGGCGGGGGCCGCCGACGCCGTCGTGGGGGCGGCGAAGCCGAGGAGCGCGACGAGCGCGAGGACGGGAGCAACGGACGTCGTCGACATGGATCTGGGTCTCGCCTGGGCAGCTTGGCCGGCGCGCCGGCACCGGAGCGGAGACGCTTCGTGCGTGTCCGAACGGGTAATCCGCGACCCTTCGTTTCGGTTGCAACGCCTGCGCGGATCTCGCGACGAATGCTCCGATTCGGCACGGATGGAGCGCGGATCCCGAACCGCGCCGTGCGCCCTCAGTCCAGCTGCTGGATCAGCCCGTCGCGGATGGTGACCCGGCGGTCCATGCGGGCGGCGAGCTCCATGTTGTGGGTGGCGATGAGGGCGGCGAGGCCGGAAGCGCGCACCAGCGAGAGCAGGATCGAGAAGACGTGCCCCGCGGTCGAGGGGTCGAGGTTGCCGGTGGGCTCGTCGGCGAGCAGCAGGCGCGGGCCGTTGGCGACGGCGCGCGCGATCGCGACGCGCTGCTGCTCGCCGCCGGACAGCTCCGCCGGCCGGTGGACGAGGCGGTCCTTGAGGCCGAGGAAGCTCAGGAGCTCGGTGGCGCGCGCCTTCGCCTCGCCGCGCCCGAGCCCGCGGATGAGCTGGGGCATCACCACGTTCTCCAGCGCCGAGAACTCCGGCAGCAGGTGATGGAACTGGTAGACGAAGCCCATCTCCTCACGGCGGAAGCGCGTGCGCTCGGCATCCTTCATCGCCGCGGTCGGCTGGCCGCCGACGTAGACCTCGCCGCCGTCCGGCCGCTCCAGCAAACCGGCGAGGTGCAGCAGGGTCGACTTGCCGGCGCCCGACGGCGCGACCAGCGCGACCAGCTCGCCCGGCCAGATCGCGAGGTCGGCCCCGCGCAGGATGTCGAGCGACCGGTCGCCCTGCGCATAGCGCCGCTCGACGCGGGAAAAGAACAGGGCCGGCACCGGCGGGATGCCGGCGCTCTCGGAGGTGCCGCTCATGGAAGTGCCGCTCAGCCGTAGCGCAGCGCCTGCACCGGATCGAGCCGGGCCGCGCGCCAGGAGGGATAGACCGTCGCGGCGAGCGCGAGCAGGAACGAGGTCAGCACCACGACCGTGATCTCGGTGGGGTTCATCTCGGCCGGGATTTCGGCGAGGAACCGCACCGTCGGGTCCCAGGCGCCGGGAAACAGCACGCGCTGGATCGGCTTGATGTTCAGCGTGATCAGGATGCCGAGCCCGAGGCCCGACAGGGTGCCGACGAGGCCGATCAGCGCGCCGTTGATCAGGAAAACGCGCATCACCGTGCCGGGGGTCGCGCCCATGGTGCGCAGGATGGCGATGTCGCTCGACTTGTCGCGCACCAGCAGGATCAGGCCGGAGACGATGTTCAAGGTCGCCACGACGACGATGAGGCTCAGGATCAGGAACATCACGTTGCGCTCGACCTCGAGCGCCCCGAAGAAGGTTCGGTTGCGCTGGCGCCAATCGGTGAGCAGCACCGGCCGCTCGGCCGCCAGCTCCAGCGGCTCGCGCATGGCGGCGACCGCGTCGGGGTTGTCGATGTAGATCTCGATCAGGCTGACGTCGCCCTCGCGGTTGAAGAACGCCTGCGATTCCGCGAGCGGCATGAACACGAAGGTCGAGTCGAACTCGGTCATGCCGATCTCGAAGATCGCCTTGACCGTGTAGCTCTTGGTCCGCGGCGCGGTGCCGAAGGCCGTGGTCGCGCCCTTCGGCGTCGAGAGCGTGATGGTGTCGCCGGCCTGGATCGCCAGGCTGTCGGCGAGCCGGCGGCCGATCAGCACCCCCGAGCCGTCGTCGAAGCCCTCCAGCGTGCCGCCGCGAAGCGACTTGGCGATGCCGCCGATCGCCCCGAGGTCGTCGCCGCGCACGCCGCGGACCAGCACGCCGCTGCCGCCGTAGGGCGACGAGGCGAAGGCCTGGCCCTCGACCAGCGGGATCGCGGCCCGCACGCCCGCCACCTTCGACAGGCGCTCGGACAGGTCGGCGAAATCGGTGAAGGTCCGGTCGATCGGGGTGACGAAGATGTGGCCGTTGATGCCGACGATCTTCGACAGCAGCTCGGTCCGGAAGCCGTTCATCACCGAGAGCACGATGATCAGCGTCGCGACGCCGAGTGCGATGCCGAGCACCGAGAAGAACGCCACCACCGAGACGCCGCCGCCGCGGCGGCGCGCGCGCAGGTAGCGTCCGGCGATGATCCACTCGAAGGCCGCGAACGGCGCGGTCGCCCCGCGCAGCCATGCCGGCTTCCGCGTGCTCGCCTCGGTGCCGGCTTCGACCGCCATCGGAGCCTCAGGCACGCCGGATTCGGGTGATCAGGTCCACCGGCGCCAGGGTCTCGCGCTCGCCGCCGGCGCGGCGCTTCAGCTCGACCTTGCCCTCGGCCAGGCTCTTGGGACCGACCACCACCTGCCAGGGCAGGCCGATCAGGTCCGCGGTGGCGAACTTCGCGCCCGGCCGCTCGTCGCGATCGTCGTAGAGCACGCTGAGGCCGGCGGCCTCGAGCGTCCCCTGGATCTCGGCGCAGGCGGCGTCGGCCGCGGCGTCGCCGGTCTTCAGGTTGATCAGCGCGACGTCGAACGGCGCGACCGCATCCGGCCAGATGATGCCGGCCTCGTCGTGCGACGCCTCGATGATCGCGGCGACCAGGCGGCTCGGGCCGATGCCGTAGGAGCCCATGTGGACCGGGCGCTCGATCCCGTCCGGGCCGGCAACCTTGGCGCCCATCGGCTCGGAATACTTCGTGCCGAAGTAGAAGATGTGCCCGACCTCGATGCCGCGGGCCGACATGCGGTTCTCCTCCGGCACCTCGGCGAAGGCGTCGGCCTCGTGCATCTCGTCGGTGGCGGCGTAGTGCGAGGTCCAGGCGTCGACGAGGCCCTGCAGGCCGGCGACGTCCTCGAAATCCACGGTCGCGGGCGGGATCTCGAAGTCGAGATAGGCGCGGTCGCAGAACACCTCGCTCTCACCGGTCTGGGCGAGGATGATGAACTCGTGGCTGAGGTCGCCGCCGATCGGCCCGGTATCGGCCCGCATCGGGATCGCCTTGAGGCCGAGGCCCGCGAAGGTGCGCAGGTAGGCCACGAACATCCGGTTGTAGGCGTGGCGGGCGCCGGCCTGGTCGAAGTCGAAGGAGTAGGCGTCCTTCATCAGGAACTCGCGCGAGCGCATCGTGCCGAAGCGCGGGCGCACCTCGTCGCGGAACTTCCAGGAGATCTGGTAAAGGTTCTTCGGCAGGTCCTTGTAGGAGCGCACGCTCGCCCGGAAGATCCCGGTCACGACCTCCTCGGCGGTGGGGCCGTACAGCATCTCGCGGTCGTGCCGGTCCTTGATGCGCAGCATCTCCTTGCCGTAGGCGTCGTAGCGGCCCGATTCCCGCCACGGCTCGGCGGACTGGATCGTCGGCAGCAGCAGCTCGACCGCCCCGGCCCGGTCCTGCTCGGTGCGGATCACGTCGCAGACCTTGTTCAGCACCCGCAGGCCGAGCGGCAGCCACGCGTAGATGCCGGCCGATTCCTGGCGCACGAGGCCGGCGCGCAGCATCAACCGGTGCGAGACGATCTCGGCTTCCTTGGGCGTCTCGCGCAAGGTCGGCAGGAAGTAGCGGGACAGACGCATGAGGCTTCTTTGACGGATCCGGCGGTCGGTTCGGGTCTGGCGGCGCGCGCGGACGCCGATCCCGTTGCCGGGGGCACACAACACATTGCAACCGGAAAACACAAGCGGCTTGGGTCTTCGGGGCCGGCCGGAGCCCGGTTTCGTCGCTTCGCCACCCGCCGACGGCCCCGGAGACGGTTCCCTGCAATTTCTCGGCGAAAAAACGCAGATTTGTCCCTTCGACCCGGTGACAGGACGAAATGTTGTTCCTATAAGCAGCCCGCGATGGTTGCGTAGCCCCTCAGAGGGAACGCAAAGGTCCGGGTCTCGGGAGGAAAATCGACCGCCACGCAGTCAATGCGTAGGACAACCAAAGGTCGAACCAGATTGACTGCTTGAAAAGCAAGGCCTCGGGCCTTGCTTTTTTGTTTCGTACGCCCGTTAACGCTCAGGCCGGCAGCGGCCCGGTGGCCGGCACGTCTCGAGCGGTGCGCAGGTTGGCCAGCCCGTAGCCCGCCACGCAGAGGTAGCACAGCACCGGCACCCCGAGGGCGGTCCCGAGCCCGGCATGGTCGGCGAGGGTTCCGGTGATCACCGGCACGATCGCTCCGCCGACGATCGCCACGCAGACGATCCCCGACCCCTGCGCCGTGCGATCGCCCAGGCCCTCGATCGCCATCGCGAAGATCGTCGGGAACAGGATCGCGTTGGCGAGGCCGACCGTGAGCAGCGTCCAGGCGGCGACCGACCCGTGGGACAGGGCCGACACCGTGACGAGGAGGCCGGCCGCGACGGCGCAGGCCGCGAGCGCCGCGCCGG